>VGFD01000165.1 GCA_016868975.1 Armatimonadota bacterium
CGAACGCCATCGGCGCGCGCGGCGTGATCACGCGGATACGGAGCGGATCGCTGTCGTCGAGAAAGGCCGGCACGCCGGAGGCGCTCACCTTTTCGAAGCTCTCCCCGTAGAGCGCCAGAATTTCTTCATTGAACGCGGTCACGCCGAGCGCGCTGTGCCGCGCCAGGTCGTCGTTGGACACGCCGGGCGGGGCCTCCGTGTCCGGCTTCACGTACAGCGAGGAGAACCTGACCCCGCGGTCGAGGAACTCTTGCGGCGTCAGGCCGCGCCACGCCTTCGTCGGCAGCACCAGCGGGGGGAACGGATGGACTCTTCCGAATCCCCAGTCGGTCTTCTCGATGGCAATTTCCTTGATGACGAGGTTCTCTGGGCGGGCCGCGAAACTCAGCGCCGGTTGGGAAACCATGAGCGGCGCCAGAATGCGTCCCGTGGAGGCCGCCGCGTCGAGAAAATTCGGGTACCGATAGAATTTCAGGAAACAGGTGTAATCCTGCGGACGCTGCGGCGCCGGCAGGGGAAATCCCAGATCCAGCACGCCGTTCATGGGGATATTGGTGATGTCCGCCTCGACCTCCGGCGCGTATCCCACGGCCGGCACGCGGATCGGGTCGCTGTCCGGCGGCGGCGCGGAGGGGAGAAAGGCCAGGTGAAACCCCAGGGGCTCGTCGACGCGCCACTTGCTGAGCGGCACGCGCCAGCCGGCCGCCTCCAGCGACTGGCCGTCCGCGCCGCCCACCAGCCACGCGCGGCCGTTGAGCAGCACGCCGCCGTCCCCGTGGCGGCCCTGCAAAATTTGCCCGACCACGTGCCACTGTTCGTCATAGCGGTCGAACCACTCGATGTCGGTCAGGCCGCGAAAACCGTCGGTTCCTCCGATGGCGTAGATGCGCCATCCCATGCGGACCGCCACAAGCAGCTTTCTTGGGCCGCGCAGCGAGGGCGCGGCCACCCAGCGATCCCCCCCGGCGGCGAGGCGGAATACCTGCGCGCGGGCGCCGCCGTCCGAGCCCTCGCCGCCCAGCACGAAAATCGCGTCGCGCATGGCCACGGCGGCATGGCAGGCGAGTTGCTGGGGAAGCGGGAGGCCACTGCTCCAGGTGCCGGCCGCGGGATCGTAAATCTCCACGCGGTCGCAGGCGACCTCACGCTCGGTGCGTCCGCCGAGAATCATCACCCGACCGCCAAAATAAAGGGCCGCGAAATTCGCGCGGGAGAAGGGCGCGATGGCCAACGTGCTCCAGCGCTCGCGGCGCAGGTCAAAGGCCTCGATGGCGTTGACGAAGCGCGGCGCGCCGTCGACTGACCGCATGCCGCCGAAAATCAAGATGCGCTCGCCCACCACGACGGCCGCGTGGCCGCCGCGCGCCTGATCCATGGGAGGAAGACGGCGCCAGGCGCGGGTGGCAACGTCGAAGCACCAGGCGTCCGCGTGGGCCGTCTCGCCGGTCGTGCCGCCGAAACAGTAGATGCGGCCGTTGGCCGCGGCCACCGCCATTCCAGCGCGCGGCGCCGGCAGCGTGGAAATGCGCTGCGCGTCAAATACCAGATTGGCCGCCGCCGGCGACGAGAGCAGCAGCAGAAGAATTGCCAGGGTTCTCACGCGCGCTGGAAGGTGCGCCCCTGGGTGACGAACTCGAAAATCATGTCGTGCAGCAGCGGCGCATGGGGATTTTGTTGCGGGCTCACCATCGCGTGCGGCACGCCCTCGTCCGCATGGAAGCGGTACCAGCCGTGGCGTGCGGCCCCACCGGAACGGTCGAATATCTTGCTGACCGGCTTCGAGCCGCTGAGAAAATCCCCGTCGACCGTGAAAATCTGGGTGGCCGCGACCACTCTGTCAACGCGCGCGCCGACCTGCCGCATTTCCATGGCCTGTCCCAGCGAGCCCTGGGTGTGCGGCGTCGCGTCGGTCAGGTCGTTGTCATTCTGCTTCCAGGGGATGCGATTGAGCACGCGGCCGGCTTCGTGCAGGGTGATGGCGTCCAGGGCGTGAAGCGCGGGGAACAGGAGGCCGCGCGCGCCGTCGCCGCCCAGGTAGGGGGCCATGGCCACCGCGCCGGCCATCTCGGGATGCCGCTGGGCCAGTCGAAGGGCCGCATTTCCGCCGCCCGAGAGGCCGATGGCGTACACCGGGGCGCCCAACGAGGCGGCGTCCTGGTAGGTGCGCTCGATGAACGCTTCCCACTCGTGTCCCTCGCCCGGCGCCGGGATGCGGGCGCCGCTGCCCATTCCCGCGTCGTCCACGTAGCCGTGGCCGGGCAGCCGCGGGACGTACACGTTATAGCCCGCGTCGTGGAAGCGCTGCGCCATTTCGCGATACTGCCACGGGCCGGCCGTGTAGCCGTGGTACATCACCACGGTGCCGCGCGCGGCGCCCGGGGGCTGTGGCTCGAAGACCGTCTCCATGTGTGGGCGCAGCAGCAGCCCCTCCGCGTCGGGAGCCTTCTGCAAGTCTCGATCGCGCTGGGCCACCGCCTGGACGCGGGCGGCTGAAATGGCGTTCACCCGCGCATCCTACCCCGGCGCGGCGCGTGAGGCCATTGTAGGGATGTTAAAATTTCACCGTCCCAAACGGAAACATGCCGGCAAACCGTCCAGCGGACCTTTAGTGATAACCTTTCGGCGGGAGCATTGCGTTCAGAGAGGGAGTTTCGCATGGAGATCCGTGCACGCTCGGTTGCCGCGTCCAATCAGCCCACCGCCACCTGCCACCATCGTCGTCCGCGGGTGGTGGCCATCGGCGACAGCCTGACGGCCGGCACGCAGGATTCCACGACGGTCGAAAACCGCCAGGCCCAGTCGTACATGCCGCAGCTCGCGCGCGCCGTGGGACTACCGTTCCGCATGGCCTACGTCAGCGAGGGCGGCATCGGCCCGCGCCTGTTCGTCAACGGGGAATTCAACTACGGCCACGTCCAGCGGCGGGGACAGGCCATCTCCGAGGCCACCGCGCCCCTGGAGCAGCAGTTGGCCAACGGAGACATCCCGACCGACCTGACCGCCGTGTGGAATATCCCGAACATGGGATCACGCACCGAAGAATCCCGGGATCTCTTCGCCCACCGCCAGGGTAATTTCGCGGTGCCCGGCTACGAAATACGCCATCTCACCGAGGTGAGCCACTACAACGACTACCTGCGCGCCATGCGGGATGGCGAGGAGGCCAGCGGACTGGCCGGCGAGGTACCGCTGGTGCGCGCCCTGCTGCAAAACGGAACCGACGAGTCGCGCGGCTCGGCCATGGATCAGGCCGTGCGCCGCAATCCCGATCTTGCGGTGGTGTGGGCCGGCAACAACGACGCGCTGGAAACCGTGGGGCACGGCCGGGTCGACGACCGCCTGCTCACCCCGGTGGAGGACCGCCCCTGGACGTACCTTGCGCGCAATCCCGAAACCGGCCAGTGGGAGCAGAAAACCACCGCCCATACGGTATCCGGCTTCCGTACCTCGCTGCTGGGCGACAACGGCGTGCTGCCGCGTCTCCTGGCCGAGACCAGAGCCGAGATCATGCTCATGACGATTCCCGACGTCACCACCATCCCGGTGCTGCGCAACGTCGGGGAGAAAGTGGGCGACCTGCCCTTCCGCGTGACCTTGCCGGACGGGCGCGACGTGACGGCGATGATTGAAAACTGGGTGTTGCCGGCCAGCATCCGCGGCGCGGGCAAGGACGGGCGAACGGAGTTTCCGGCCGGCTCGAAGGTGGCCATGGGCAACCTGCTGTCGCGCTTCGTGCAGCAGGGGAATATCGAGAGCCCTGAGCACCTCAAGCAGATGCTCAACGATTTTTCCAGCCAGGGGATGTTCACCGAAGACGACGTGCTTGACACCGATGAATTGTCCACGATTTCCAGCCGGATCCGAGAGTACAACGCGTTGATTCTCTGCGCGCGCGATCTGGATCCGCGTATTCACGTGCTCGACGTGCACGCTGAATTCAGCCGCATGCAAACGGAAGGGCGTCAACTAAGGGGGCCGGGTGCGCCGCTCAGCGTATCCACTACCTTTACCGGCGCGCTCGACGAGCAGGGGCGCGAGGGGATTTTCTCTTACGACGGCGTCCACCCCAGCGACACCGGACACGCCATTGTGGCCAACATGATCCTCGACAAAGTGAAAGAGGAATTGGGTGACAATCCCAAGTTCGGGTGCTTTGTGGACGCCGCCGCCATCGACGAGAAGGCCGTGCTGGCAAGCGATCCGCATCACCTGGGCAACGCGATCGTGCTGGGGAAATCCGCCTGAGTCAAAGCACCTCGAGGGCCATTTCCCAGGGCAACGCCCTTATCGGCCCGATTTGCTGCGGCCCCGGGTCCTGGCTCACGCAAAACAACTCTGCTTCGGCGAAGGCGCTTTCCATGGCGAGGAGCCCTCGCACCTTGTCGGGCCGGATGTCGTGGGTGGACTTGATCTCGTGAACGAGTGTGCTCTTCCCTGTCGCCCGAGGGCCGAATAGAAAGAAGGACTGGCGCTCCGGCAACTGGATGGAACGCGGGAACATACTCCCGATATCCGACGCAAATCGGGAGTATGTTCCCGTAATCCCGCGTCAGCGACCGGTAAGCGTACCGCGTAATTCAGACTGGCGCGGTCACCGTGGACAGGAGCTCGAGGTTTTCGTCGACCTCGGCTGTGCTCTCCATGCCGACCACGAAAGCGTCCACACATTTGAGACCGAGCTGAAAGGCGAAGGCCTCTCGTCTTTTGTCGCGCATGTCACCGGCGCCGAGCACTTTCATGCCGTAAATGCCCTTGCCGTCGTCGTGCATTTTCTGCAGCACCGGAAGTACCTGATCCGGGCGCGCCTCCATGTGCTTTCCCCATGGATTGATGCGGGCCAGCACCACATCCACCCAGGGCTCGGCGGCGGCGGCTTTTAGCGCGCCGAAATTGTGGTTGGAGCATCCCACCGCGCGGATGACGCCCTTTTCCTTCAATTCCGACAGATATTTCATCACCGGCCGCATGAGCTTGCTCCACCAGGGGTGCATCAGGCAGTGCAGCAGAACGATGTCGATGTAGTCGGTGTCCAGCTCGCGGCGAAAGCGGTCAAGATCCTTGCGCACCCAGCCGCCGGTCTGGGCGATGGTCTTGGTGGTGATCACCACTTTCTCGCGACCGATGCGGCGCATGGCCTCGCCCACGTGCACGTGCGTGCCGTACTGGTCGGCGGTGTCAAACCACGTGATGCCGCGCGAGTGCGCGTACACCAGCAGGTCCACCAGGCCCTCGTGGCCGAGCTTGCGCGTCTGGTTGCTGGCGCCGCCGATTCCGCTGGTGCCCGTGCCGATGCACAGGCGCGACACCTCGATTCCGGTGCGGCCCAGAACGACCTTCTCCATCACGCGCCCAGCGCTTTCCAGGCCAGGAAGCGAGTGATGTCGTCCTGGCTTCCAGGGATCTTGTTGTCGATCATCTCGGTCGGAATCTCCAGGAACAACCCGCTGGCCTCCGCCATTACCTGGCCGTCGGGGTGGGTGAGCCGCCCCGACGCGTACACCTTGCGGCCGTCCACCCGCTCGACGGACGCCTCCATCTCCAGTTCGCTGCCCAGCGGCACGAGGTTGCGGAAGTTGACGGTCAGCGACACGCACACCACCGGATGTCCCGAGATCCAGGCGGCGGCACCCATGCACTCGTCGAGCACCGTGGAAAGGCTCCCGCCGTGCGCGTGGCCGGGCGGCCCCTGGGTATTTTTGCCGAAGCGGACCCGGCCGAGGACGCGTCGCGTCTCGTTGTCCCAGCGAAAGTGCGGCTCGAGGCGCTCCTCGCCGGGGTGGCCGCAGCCGAAACAGTCCTCGTGCAGGGGAAGGTCGAAGAACCCGTCGGGCAAGCGTGGTAGCCCTTCATCGTGGGATTACTCCTGCTTCGCGCTTCCTGGAGGATTGGCCTTCGGCGCTCGCGAACGCGGCGCCTCCTGGAGGGACGACAATGAAGAAATGGCTGTCCGCGCTCTTGTTGATGGTGGCTCTGGCCTGCGGCGTCGACGCGCAGGTGATTCGGGGCGGCATGCCCGACCCGAGCAAGCCGACGCGCCCGCCCGCCGTGGACTACAAGGGGCCGGCCGGATCCGATATCCCCAACCTGGATGTGGTGAAAAAACAGATTATCGCATACCACGATTCTGGAAAATGGGATGACGACATCTCCAAGATCACCGACGATGCGCGCCGCCACCTGGAAGCTCGCCGTGCCGCCGTTTCCAAGCCTGCGCTCGTGCTCGACATCGACGAGACCGCGCTGTCCAACTGGCACTATTTTAACGACCACGATTTCGCGGTTCTCCCGGGACCGATCACGAAGTGGCTGAGCGAGTCACGGGATACCCAGATCGCTGGCACTGGCAACCTGTTCCGTTTCGCGGTCAGCAAGCAGGTGGCGGTATTCTTCATCACCGGCCGCAAGGAATCGCTGCGCGCGGCCACCGAGAAAAACCTGGAGAACGCCGGATACAATGGCTACACGGCCCTGCACCTGGAGCCCGAGGCGTATAAAGACGAGAGCGTTATCGGGTTCAAGTCAAGCACCCGCAGGGACATCCAGGCGAAGGGCTACACCATTTTGGTCAACGTGGGAGACCAGGAGAGCGACCTGGCGGGGGGCTACGCGGAAAAGACCTACAAGCTGCCGAACCCGATGTATTTCCTACCGTGAGTACACCGTGCGGCCTTCGAGCAGGGTGAGCACGACCTTTACCCTGTGGATGTCGCTCACCGGGATATCGAACAAATTGCGATCCAGCACGATGAGGTCGGCGGATTTTCCGACTTCCAGAGAGCCGGTGATTTTTTCCTGGTCGTTTAAGTACGCGCCCTCGATGGTGTAGGCCGCCAGCATGGTCGGCAGGGTCACCTTCTGCTCGGGAAGCCAGCCCGGGCCCGGTGGATTGGACACGTCCTTGCGGGTGAGCGCCACCTGGATGGCCTCCAGGGGATTCATGGTGGACACCGTCCAGTCGCTCCCCGCCGCCACCACCGCGCCCGAGCGGACCATGCTGGCCGCGGGATATTGCAGCCGGGCCCGCCGCGGACCCAGCACCGGGTCGGTCAATTCCGTGACGTAATCGTCCGCCTGGAACCAGTACGGCTGGAAGTTCGCGATCACGTTCAAGCGCCGAAAACGTGGAATATCCGACGGATCGATCAACTGGAGGTGCGCGATGTGGTGGCGCGCGTCGCGGCGTCCGTTGGCCCGCTGGGCAGCCTCGAACGAATCGAGCGCCGTGCGGACGGCGCGGTCGCCGATGGCGTGCACGTGGACCTGGAATCCGGCGGCGTCCAGCGCCGTCACCATGCGGGCGAATTTATCGGGCGGCATGTTGAGAAAGCCCGTGCTCTTTGATTTCACGTAAGGCTTCAGCAGCGCTGCCGTCCGCGCCTCGATCACGCCGTCCGCGAAGATTTTCGCCGTGGTCGTGCGAAACAACCGGCCGCGAAACAGCTCGCGCCGCGCCACCATCGCGGCCACCTGCGCCTCGTCGCCCTCGGTGTCCACGCACTGGGACGCGACCACCCGCGCCGTGAGCGTGCCGTCGCGATCGGCGGCCATGTACGCCTCCAGCGCGCGTTCGTCGGCATTGGCGTCTTGCAGGGACGTAATGCCGAACTTTTTGGCCACATCCAGCCCGCGTCGCAATCCCGCCGTCACCTCCTCGGGCGTGGCCTTGGGGACGTGCGCGCTCACCAGCTCGATGGCGCTTTCCCGCAGCGTGCCCGTGGGATTTCCCCGGGCGTCGCGCTCGATGCGTCCGTCCGGCGGATCCTTCGTGGCTCGCGTGATTCCCGCGACGCGCAGCGCCTTCGTGTTCACCCACGCCGAGTGGCCGTCGGCCGCCTCAATAAAGGCCGGGCGATCCCGGACAATGCGATCCAGGTCCGCGGCTTTCGGGTTGGCCTGGGGAAACAAAGGGAGCGCCCAGCCGGAGCCGATGATCCAGGCCGCATCGGGGTGCGCCGCCGCATATTTCCGAATCGTCGCATACACCTCGGCGGGCGTGCTGCAATTATTCAGGTCGCAGCGCCCCAGCTCGATGCCGCCCTGCACCGGGTGGACGTGGCTGTCGTGGAAGCCGGGCAGCACCATGCGGCCCTTCAAGTCGACGACCTTTGTTGCGGGTCCGATATAGGGTTCGACCCCCTTCTCCGCGCCCACGTAGGAGATGCGTCCCTCGCGGATGGCGACGGCGTCGGCCCATGAGCGCGCCGCGTCCAGAGTATACACGGCGCCGTTGCGCAGCACGAGATCGGCCGCCTCGGGCGCCGCCTGAACCGGCAGGGTCAGCAGCAGCAATAAAACCAGAAGTCGCCGAAAAATCATTCCTTGCTGGAAGGCCCGAGCATGCTCTCCGGCCGCACGATGCGATCAAACTCCTCGCCCGTCAAGAAACCCAGCTCCAGCGCCGCCTCGCGCAGCGTCGTCTCCTCGTCGTGCGCCTTCTTGGCCACCTTGGCGGCTTTGTCGTACCCGATGTGCGGATTGAGCGCCGTCACCAGCATCAGCGAATTGTCCAGATGCCGCTTCACGTTCTTGTGGTGCGGCTGAATGTCCACCACCATGAACTCGGTGAACGACCCGCAGGCGTCGGCCAGCAGGTCCACCGAGTGCAGGAAATTGTGGATCATCACCGGCTTGAACACGTTCAGCTCGAAATTCCCCTGCGAGCCGGCAAATGCAGTGGCGAAATCATTTCCCATCACCTGAACGCACACCATGGTCATCGCCTCGCACTGGGTGGGGTTCACCTTGCCCGGCATGATCGACGAGCCCGGCTCGTTGGCCGGTAAGGTCAATTCTCCCAGGCCGCTGCGCGGTCCGGAGCCCAGCCAGCGGATGTCGTTGGCAATTTTCATCAAAGAGCAGGCCAGCGTGCGCAGCGCCCCGCTCGCCATCACCAGCGCGTCGTGGCTGGCCAGGGCGGCAAATTTATTGGGCGCCGACACAAAAGGATGTCCGGTCAGTGTCGCGATGCGCGCCGCGACTTTCACCGCGAATTCCGGATGGGTATTGAGCCCGGTCCCCACCGCAGTGCCGCCCAGCGCCAGCTCGTAGAGGTCTGGGAGCACCTGCTCCAGCCGCTTGAGATCCGCGTCTAGCTGGGCCACGAAGCCGCTGAACTCCTGTCCCAGCGTCATGGGGACCGCGTCCATCAAGTGGGTGCGGCCGATCTTCACGATCCCCTCGAATTCTTGCGCCTTCTTGTGCAGCGCGTCGCGCAGCACGCGCACCTGGGGAGTCAGCGTCTCCTTCACCGCGATGGCCGCCGCGATGTGCATCGCGGTGGGGAACGTGTCGTTCGACGACTGGGATTTATTGACGTCGTCGTTGGGATGCACGGGCTTTTTGCTGCCCATCTCGCCGCCCGCGATCTCGATGGCGCGGTTGGAAATCACCTCGTTGACGTTCATGTTCGTCTGCGTGCCGCTGCCGGTCTGCCAGATGCGCAGCGGGAACTGCTCGGGATGCGCGCCGTCGATCACCTCGTCCGCGGCCTGCACGATGAGCGCGGCCCGGTCCGCGGGCAACACGCCGAGATCCAGATTGACCTCCGCGGCGGCCTTTTTGAGCACGCCGAACGCGCGGATGACGGCCGGCGGCATGGTGTCCTTCCCTATCGCGAAATACTTCAGCGAGCGCTGCGTTTGCGCGCCCCAGTATTTGTCCGACGGAACCTGGATGGGTCCCATGCTGTCGGTTTCGGTGCGGGTCGTGGCCGTATGCGTCTCCAGCGCCATGAAAAGCCTCCGAACAGTGATGCGCGCGCCTTCGAGAGGGGGAAGGGTTCTCCTTCAGCAAATGGTGCGCCCATGCGAATCCTCTTCCTTGTCCTGCTGCTCACGCTGGCTCCCGCGGTCGCGGAGGAGCCCGACCTCGGACGCTTCTTCAAAGGCGCGGACGCCACGTTCGTCCTGCGGGGCCCCGACCGCGACGTGCGGTGGAACCCGAAGCGGGCGGCCGTCGGCTACATCCCCGCCTCGACGTTCAAGATCCCCAACACGGTGATCGCGCTCGATACCGGGGTCGTCGACGGCGCGGACTTCTACCTGCCCTGGGACGGCGCGCGCGACCCGCGCGAGGATTTCTGGCCGGACACCTGGGCGGGCGCGCAGACGCTGAAGTCGGCCTTCCGCGAGACCGTGGTGTGTTTCTACCAGGAGCTTGCCCGCCGCATCGGACCCGAGCGCATGCAGGCGATACCCTGCCAGGTCCAGCACGGCGCGCATCCGGCGCCAATCCCAGGCAAGGCG
>VGFD01000166.1 GCA_016868975.1 Armatimonadota bacterium
CCCTCCCGCGACGTTTACGAAGACGTCCCAATTGCCGGCGCCCGACATCGCGTGCTTCTGCAACACGGCCAGCAGCATGACCAGGCGGTTGGCGTCGACGCCACTCGACTTGCGCGCGGGATATCCGAAGCCGGTGGAATTGCAGAGCGCCTGTATCTCGACCAGCATGCTGCGCGTCCCCTCGGTCACCGGCACGATGACCGACCCGGCCGCGCCGCCGACGCGCTGGGAGAGAAAGAATTCCGACGCATTGGGGAGATCGACCAGGCCGCGGTGCTGCATCTCGAACAACCCCACTTCGTGCGTCGGGCCGAAGCGGTTCTTGATGGCCTTGAGGATGCGGTAATGGTGCATGCCGTCGCCCTCAAAGTAGAGGACGGTATCCACCAGGTGCTCCATCACGCGCGGGCCCGCCAGGCTGCCGTCCTTGGTGACGTGGCCGACGAGGAGGACGGTGATGCCGTCGCCCTTCGCGAGCCGCATGAGGTGGGCCGTGCACTCGCGCACCTGCCCCACCGAGCCAGGCGCCGAGCTGATTTCGGGGTGGAAGAGCGTCTGCACCGAGTCGACCATCAGCAGGCGCGGGCGGGTTTAGCGGGCGGTGGCGAGCACGGCTTCCAGGTCGGTGACCATTGGCCACGAGGGGAGGGTCGTCGATCGCCGCGACCTGGTGCACGCCGACCCCATCTCGAAGCGCGTGCAGCGTACGCCGTTGCTCGACTACGTGCGCAAGAATGCCGACTGGTTCGACGGCGTGGTCCTGTACGAGTTCAAGTGACCGGATGTTAACACGCGCGGCTTGAGCCTGGCCGCTCCCCAGGGTACGATGCGGTCGCTATGTTGCAGGGGGTCGCGCAGTCGGGGAGTTTGCCCCAGTATCCGTCGTTCTCGCCGTCCGTTGGGGCCGCTGAGGTCGTCGGCGACGCCGTTCCGTCTGACACGACGTTGGGATCTGGAGTCACCTTCGGCGCCTCCTGGACCTCCCCTGGGTCCACTAACCCGACCTTCCCATCGACGCCAAGGACTCCCGCCACCACTCCATCCGCTCCTGGCCCACTCGCCGACGAGGCCCTCCAGGAAGCCGCCGACCGCTTCGGCGACAATCTCGACCAGCCCACCACCTACGTCGCATTCCGCACCACGCTGGAGCGCGCGGGCGGCGAGAAGACCTTCCGCGGCATCATGGACGCCATCGAGCCGAAACTGCGCCGCCGCGTTTTTGAGGGTGGCTGCACGCCCGCCGAGATCATCCGCGCGGCCGCCAACGCCACCCCGGACGCGCGCGACGTTCACGACGCGGATGTTCTGGTGATCGGCGCCGGCATCTCCGGCCTCGCCGCCGCACAGGATATCGCTTGCGCGGACGAGCACGTCGTTGTCCTCGAGGCCAGCGATCGCGTGGGCGGGCGCCTCAAGACCGATCCCGACTGGCCGGTGCCCATCGACATGGGCGCCGCGTGGCTGCACTCGTCCCCGCGCAACGCGCTCACTGACATCGTGCGCGCCATGGGCTTCACCATGCACCTCGACGAGCCGCGCCGCGTGGTGTCGGGCGCCGCGGATCCAGTGGTCGAGGGCGAGGCGCTCGACGCGCGCGCGACCGAGCTGGACAACGCTTGGCGCATCGCGGGCCGCGCCGCCGACGTTCCCTGCAGCTACGTGAGTGCGCCTACCGAGCCGCGCGACCGCATGGCGTGCGAGCTGCTCGGGCCGTTGTCCGGCGGCGTCGAAGTGGGCCAGACCTCCGCGCGCGACTACGCAACGATGGTGAAGGAGCAGTACGATCGGCTCGTGGAGCAGGGGCTCGGCATGGTGGTGGACGCCTTCAGCCACGGCATTCCCATCGTGAAAAACGCGCCCGCCACGCTGGTGAAGTGGGGACCCGAGGGCGTCACCGTCACCGCCAACGGTGAGGAATATCACGCCAAAAAGCTGGTGCTCTCGGTGTCGACGGGCGTGCTGCGGTCAGGAAAAATCGTCTTCGATCCGCCGCTGCCGGCCTGGAAGTCGGAGGCCTTCAAGCATCTCCCGATGGGCCACCTCGACAAGGTCGTCCTGCAGTTCGACCCGCAGGCCCTGGAGAACATCCCCGCCGGCACGCGGGTGAGCGACCTCGCGGACCCCGAGCGGGCCATCGAGTGCATCGTGCGGCCGATGGGGAAGCCCGTGGTGGTGGCGCTGGTGGGCGGCGACCAGGCGAGCGCGATGGAGCGCGGAACCGACGCGGCGGCTTGCGCGCCGGTGCTCGACCGCCTGCACACGCTCGGCGTGGACGCCCCGGTGCGCAAGGCCGCGGTCACCCGCTGGGACGCCGAGCCCTGGGTGCTGGGCGCCTATTCCGCCGCCGAGCCTGGCTTCCAGCACGCGCGCGCGACGCTGCGCGAGCCGGTGGACGGCGTGCTGTACTTCGCGGGAGAGGCCACCCAGGAAACCTGGGCCACCACCGCGGCGGGCGCGTACCTGAGCGGGAAGGACGTCGCGGCCAGACTCACCCCGTCGCCGACCACGCACTGAGAGAAGAGGCGTTCCGCCACTGCGGCGTCCTCGCTACGCGGAAGCCAATTCAGCCACTCTCTGACAGGAATCCCCCCGGACGAGGGCATATTCGAGTACCCACGCACCCGCGCCTGCGGGGAGAAGGGGTCATTCGATGAAGCGTCGCCAGTTTCTGGAAGGTGTCTTCAGCGCGCTTGGAGCCGGGGCCGTCTTGGGAACGGCATTGGTGGGGGGATGTACCTCCGACGGCGGCGTCAATCAAACCGTCAGCCAGCCCGCGGCCGGGCCACCGCCGCCGGCCGCCACGCCCACCGCGCGGCCCAATATTCTGCTGGTGTTGATGGATGAATTTCGCTACCCGCCGTCCGGCTACGGACCCGCGGAAGGCGAGATCGCGCCCCTCAAGGAAATTCTGCAGTTTGCGCCCACCATTTCGCCGGGAAATAACTGCACGCAGTATTTCGAGGGGCTCATGCGGCTGCGCCAGCACGGCGTGGTTCTCCGCAACCACTACATCGCATCGTCGGCGTGCGTTCCCAGCCGCACCGCGATCATGACCGGACAGTACGCGTCGCTGACCAACGTCACTTCCACCGATGGAACGTTCAAGACCGGCGATCAACTGGAACAGGCCGGCTTGTTTCTCGATCCGAGCGGAATTCCCACCATTGGGGACTGGTTCCGGCACGCCGGGTACGACGCGAAGTTTTTCGGCAAGTGGCACGTGAGCAATGAGGGCGACGGCCAGTATCCCTGGGATCTCTCGCCGTGGGGATTTGACTGCTGGCCGGAATCCGGACCGGAGCCGCACGGCGCCAATCCCGCCAATGCGGGCGTGTGCCGCGATCCCGGCTTTGCGCAGAATGCGGTCAATTTCCTCACCGGCGTCGGGGATTGCGTACCAACGGCCGGCAAGCCGTGGTTTGCGGTGGCTTCCTTTGTCAATCCGCACGACATCGGATTGTATCCGATCCCCTTTTATCTCCCGCAGCCCAACGGCATCATGCAGGCGCCGGTCCCGCTTGTCCAGCCCCAGCCGATTCCCCCGGCCGGCACCTGTGTGAACAACCTCGCCTGGTCCAGCGGGCAGAACCCCCTGTCGGAGTTTCCGGCGGAGTGCGCGGCCAACCCCAGCGTGGCGCTCAACCCGGACGATTTTCCGCAGAACAATTTCGGCGCTCCTCCGACCATGCAGGAGGATATGTCCACCAAGCCGACCTGCCATCTGGAATTCTGCTACAAATTCGGCTACGCGCTGAAGGCGCAGCTCTTGAACAATCCCGCCTTGCAGTCGATCCTCCCGTTGCCATTGGCGGCCAACGGGCCAGCGACCATCCCGTGGACGCTCGCCTACGGCCAGTTCTGGGTGTATCTGCATTATCTATCGGACCTGCAGATGCGCAAGGTGCTGCAGGCGCTCGACGCACAGGGTCTGACCAACAATACGATTGTCGTGTTCACCGCCGACCATGGGGAGCTCGCCGGGGCGCACAACTTCATGATCGAGAAGTGGCACTCCATGTATGAGGAGGCGATTCACGTCCCGTGCATCGTGTCGTCGCCGCTGGTAAACCCTTCGGCGGACGTGATGCGCGAGGTCACCATCGGCACCAGCCACATCGACCTCGCTCCGACGCTCCTCGGCCTGGCGGGAATCACGGCCACTGAAATCGCGGCGATCCAAAGGCGCATGAGCGGCCAGACACCGAGCGAATTCGTGGGCACGGACCTCTCGCCGTACATTCGCGGACAGGCCACCACGCAACCCGTCATCATGCCCAACGGCAGGCCGCGTTTCGGCCCGCTGTTCGTCACCCAGGATGAAATTACCGCGCCGCTGCCCGGCAAAGGCGGGGCCACCTTCCAAAATTATCTGCAATTAATCCAGCAGGCGATCGCGGACGGGCAGCCGCTTTATCCCGGGCCGGTGGTGCAGCCCAATAACGTTTTCGCTATTTCAGATGGAATCTGGAAGTTCGCGCGCTACGTCGATCCGCTCGGCGTGCAGTCGCCGCAGTGGGAGATGTACTACCGCACCGCGGATCCCAACGAGACAACCAACCTGCTCGATTTCAAGACAATGCAGGTGCGCACCACGGTCGGAAATCTGACCGTCGGGCAGATCGAGGCGCAGCGCGATCTCATGCTGGCGGCGCTCAACGAGCAGGTTGCCGTCATGTTCAAGCACACGGTCTGACGTGCCCACGCAGCAAGCCAGCAGCGGCTTCCACATCATGGCGAAGCCCACCGGTCCCATCTGCAACCTGGATTGCACGTATTGCTTCTACCTGGACAAGGAGCGGCTGTACCCGCAAACGCGCAATTGGGCGATGCCGCCCGACGTGCTGGAAGCGCACATTCGCCAGTACATCGAGGCGAATCATCGCCAGCGGGAAATTTCGTTCGCCTGGCAGGGCGGCGAGCCGACCCTGCTCGGCGTGGATTTCTTTCGCCGCGTCGTCGAGCTGCAGAAGCAGTACGGTGGAGGGCGGCGCATCGAGAACGCCTTCCAGACGAACGGCGTGCTGCTCGATGACGCGTGGGCGGAGTTCCTGAAAGAGAACGATTTCCTGGTGGGAATTTCCATCGACGGGCCGGCCCATCTGCACGACCCGTATCGCGTGGATCGCGGCGGACAGCCCACCTTCGCGCGCGTGATGCGCGGCCTGGAATTTCTCAAGAAGCACGAGGTGCGCTTCAACACCATCACCGTGGTGAACGCCGTGAACGCGCCGCATCCGCTCGAAGTGTATGAGTTTATGAAGTCGCTGGGCAGCACGTTTCTGCAATTCATTCCGCTGGTGGAGCGCAACGACGACGGGTCGATGAACGAGCAGAGCGTGCCGTCGCTCGCCTGGGGACAATTCTTGAGCGCCATTTTTGACGCCTGGGTGCGGGCCGACATCGGAAAGATCTTCGTGCAGCTCTTCGACGTGGCGCTTGAGTCGTGGCTGTTTCTCCCGCAGAGCCTGTGCTTCTTCCGCGAGACGTGCGGGGCGGCTCTCGCGCTCGAGCACAACGGCGACCTGTATGCGTGCGATCACTTCGTGACCCTCGACAACCGTCTGGGCAACATCATGGACCAGCCCATGGCCACGCTGACCGCCTCCGCGCTGCAGAAGAAATTCGGCGACGACAAGCGGGACATGCTGCCGGAGTATTGTCGCAAGTGCGACTACCGCTTCGCGTGCAACGGCGAGTGTCCGAAGAACCGCTTCACGAAAACCCCGGACGGGGAGGACGGCCTTAATTACCTGTGCGCCGGGTACAAGCACTTCTTCGGCCACATCGATCCCTACATGCGCTACATGGCGCAGCAGATCATGATCAAGCGGCCGCCGGCGGAGATCATGGAAGCCATCCGCGCGGCCGAAGAAAATCAGCGCGCGGAGTTGTAGCGGAAAAATCCGCCCAGGCGCCCCTTCCCGTTGACGCAGACCTGCTCGAAATCCACCGCAAAGCTGGTAATTTCCGGCCGCTCATAGGTTCGTCCGTACGGGGACGGCTTCTGCGTCACGGTCATCTCCAGGATGGTAAACGTGCCGAGGAAGTCGCGGCAGTGCAGGCCGCCGTCGCTGCTGGAAATTTCCATCACGTTGTCCTTCGGCCCGCGCGGCCCGTGTCCCAGCGCGCTCCCAAACGTGCCGAGCTGCCATTCCTGTTTTTCTCCGAGCGAGAATTCCAGCGTGACGTAGGTGCCGCGGGGCCCGCGCGCGTTCACCCGGATGGAGTTGTTGGAATCTTCCTGCACCGTGAATTCTGAGTCGTCCGGCGTGAATGTGGAAGTAAAATGTCCCACCGCGTTCGTGTAATAGCGGTTTTCCTCATCGGTTTCGACGCGATCGATGCAAAGCACGGTGTCCGGCTCGTTCGCCGGCGGGATGTTGAAGGCTACGTCGACGCGCTTCTCGCCCTCGACGATGACGCGCTGCTGGCGGGAACGCTGGCCGCGCGTCGCCTGGACGGCGTGATCGCCGGGCAGGAGATCGACCGTCAATGGACTCTTTCCGCGCACCTGCCCGTCAATGCGGATGGTGGCGCCGTTGGCGCCGCTCACGGAAAGTTTTCCGGTCACCGGGGCCAGCTTTACGGAGACATCCACGTGCTGGCCCTGCGCGGCGCTGACCTTACGCTCCGCGGTGAGAAAGTCGGGGTGTGAAAAACGCAGCGTATTTTCGCCCGACGTGAGGTCGACGGCAACCGGCGTTTTTCCGGAGGTGGCGCGAAATTGTCCGTTGACGTAGATGTTCGTGCCCTGCGGCTCCGCGCTGACCATGGCCTGGGGCGGCAGTTTTTCCAGCGTCACCCGGACGATATTTTCGCCCGGCTTGAGCTTGATGCTCTGGCTTGCGGCTGGGTGTGCGCGGGGTCCTCGACGCGCACGATGTACAGATGGTCGACCTGCAGGTTGACCAGCGTGAGGTGCCGTTATCTTACAATGACCATGCAAATCAGGTCGTTAATCCCCGGACAGTGCCGGGGAGGAAGGCAATGGGAGGATGGGCATGGATCAGAAGAGACGGTACACAGCAGAGGAGCGCGCGAAAGCCCTTGCAATGGCGGAAGGCGCCTCCCTTGGAGCTGTCAGCAAGGTGCTGAATATTCCGGTCACGACGATTTCAGGCTGGCGGTCACTGGTGCGGCGTCAGGGACAAGCCGCGTCGGAAGTTCAGCCGGAATGTGAGCCTGTGAAACTGGCGCCGTCGGGCGCAGGCGTGGGCGCCGCCCAGGCTGACGCGCAGCCTGCAAACGCGAAGAATGCGGTTCGCGTCGCCAGGGTGTACACGCCTTCCCAGCGTGCCCAGGCATTGGAGTACGCTGCTATTGAAGGGCTGACCGCGGCAGCGCGCAAATACGGGATTTCTCGTTTTGCCCTCTATGATTGGCGGCGCAGGTCGGCCCTTGAGGCGGAGGGAAAGGCTGAGTGGGGGATGTCGGTTCGTGATCGCGACGAGACGGCAGCACTGGATCAGTGCATTCTTGCGGAGTGGCGAGCACATCCCGGGCTGGGTCCCAGCCAGGTACGCAACCAGCTGCGTCGGCAGGGCAAGAAAGTCAGCTTGCATACGGTGCGTGTCGTGTTGGAGGCGAACGGTTACGTATCGCCGCGCGTGCGCCGCGTAGCGGTGCATGACCAACGCTATGAAGCAGTGCGCCCTAACCACCTCTGGCACCTCGATTTTCTGCACCGCTACGTGCACAAGCAGAAGGTTTACCTCCTGCTTGTGGTGGACGATTTCTCGCGCTTTATCGTGGGAGCGGCATTGTGGGATGGGGAGCGGGTGGCTGCCGTTCAGGAAACCTTTCTGGCCGCGGTGAGCCGCTACGGCAAACCGGAAAAGGCCATGAGTGATGGTGGCAGTGCATTCTATGCCTGGCGGGGTGTCGGTGCGTTTACCCGCCTGCTCGATGAGCTGGAGGTGGACCAGCTCATCGCGACCACCCCCCAGACCAACGGCAAGCTCGAAGTACTCAACGCCAACGTCCAGAAGGAACTGTTCAACCAGGAAACCTTTCTGGATCTCGGCGAGGCGCAGCGCCGCCTGTCTGCTTGGGTCAGCTTCTACAATTTTCGCCGCACCCACCACGCCCTGGGTGGATTGCTGGTACCGGCCGATCGCTACTTCGGTCGGGCCGATGAAGTCCTCGCGTGCGTCGAAGCCGGCCGCAGTCCGAACGGTGTCGGCGAGCCCATCTCGGTGGGTGAGCGCCAGTTAGATTTGTTTCGCGTCACGAGTCATCGCGGCCAGGTGGAATTGCACTTGCTCGGCACTCGTATCGTGTTGCCACCGCACAAGGGAGTGGGTCCAGGATAGGCCAACGGAGAGGCTATCGGGCACGGCAGTGCCCGACGGCACGTTCGCGAAGTATCGTGGCGTGTCCACCAAGCCTCGGGATATCGGTCGTGCGGTTCAGATCACGCAATCAGCACTGCGGTTCTTCTATGTGCACCCGGATGCAGTGTTTATCATTGATGGGCAGAGCTACTTTGACGAACGCTACCGCGACTTCGTGTTGGAGTTGATGGCGCCCGGGGGACTGGCGGAGGGCGTGGAACTCGAGGAATTGCAGGATATCACGCGGGTGCCGGTGACGGTGCTTCGAGACTGGGTGGAACGGAAGCCAGAAGGCAGCCCGTTTCGACAGGCATTCACCCTCCCTTGACGAGGATTCAAGGATCGAATCGGTCTGACGTCAAATGTTCAGGCTGTGTCCGCGATTGTCAACGCGCCGCCGGCCTCCCTTCTGGCCGGCATGATGCTGTTCTTGCGAGAAGTGGTCCCGTGGAAGGGCTGGCCCACAGTGGCCGAAATACTGCCCCTCGCTGGAGCCGGCAGAAGTCAAGCTTGCGAGATGCGCGACAGAATCCGCTCTGGCTGGCACGGTTTTTTGGGCCGCCCTGGACGTCCCGCTACCGAGCCGACTGAGGGCTTTGCCCTATTTGCTGCATGTCAGGCGGTGCTCCGTTTCGTTCTCACTCATCCCGGCTCCGCCTGCGGACCGGAAGCGAGAACGACGTACAGCGAAGAATTCCGTCGTTTCGTCGTCGCGCTGAGCGGCCCGGGCCAACCCGGCGAGGGCTTGTCGGTCGCCGCTCTTGCCTCCGCCTGCTTAATTCCGCTGGGCACAATGAAGAACTGGATGCACCCGCACCTGTCTTCATGTGATCGGTCAGCGTCCATTTCAGAGGAATCCGTCGCCGCTCCAGCACCGGGCCCGGTGGCGGACGAGACCACCGTCACGTTGTCGGCATCTGAAGCCTCGGTGTCGTCATCCGAACCGCTGTTTCCGGACTGCATACAGGCTGTGCACCTAAAACAAATCGCGGCCTTGTGGAAGCCCTGGCAGGGGACTTTTCAGGCCTTCTGCAAAATGCTGCGCACCGAGCATCGCCTTCACTACAGCCCAACCTTCATCAGCGACTTTCTCCAGGCCGCCCGCCTGCGTTCGCGTCGTGTGAGGACCCCGGTCGAGGCGCCCTGGAGCAGCGGTACTTTTCGCATTCTTTTTCCTGGTCCGGTGCTGCCCTTGAATACCGTCCTGCAAACCCGTCCGCAACTGTACAACGCCCTAAAGGCGATGTTTGCCAGCGTGACGTCGGCCAATCCGACACCGTGCCCGTCCGTAACGCCCAGCAACTGCCCGCAGCCCGATACGTCCGGTCCGCCGCCCTGGTAGTTTCGTCATTGTGAGCGGCGCGCGGGGCATGTGCGGGCCGCTCAGAAATGAAGAGTCCCCGACGATGCGGGGACTCGGAGTTTGGAAGGTCCTGGTTAAGACGATAGACTTACGGGTCCGCGGCGCGAAGCTACTTGTGTCGCGCGCCACTTACTTGGGAAGGAACACGCGGAAGTTAGACGGGAAGTTGGTCATCTGGGGGCGGATCCTGTCGCAGGCCTCGCGGCCGTGGCCGTCGGCGATGGAGATGTGGCCGTGGGGGTGACTGGGCGCGCGGTCCCAGACCACGACGGCGCCGGCCGGAAGGCTCTTCAGCTGGTTGCGGCTCAGGCCGTGAACCTCGCGGAACTTGTCGTTGCGGGCGAGCTGGTCGGCGCCCATATACGCGCTGGCGCCGCTGCAGCGGACGCCGTGGCGGCCGAGCGCCTGGCTGACCCAGCGGAAGCACCAGCCGCCGGGGCCGTTGGCGTTGGCGAAGGCGTCTTTCGCGAGAGACTGGCCGAACGCGGTGCCGCCGCCGATGACGCCGGGGTTGACGCCCGCGCCGCCCTGCGCGGGA
>VGFD01000167.1 GCA_016868975.1 Armatimonadota bacterium
CGTTCGCGGTGATGCGGGTGCGGGTGGGAAATCGCCTGCGCACGGTGGTCGGGGAAGTGGATGCTCCCGAGGTGGGAAAATCCTACCGCTTCATCGGCCAGATGGTGGAGCATCCCCAGTACGGCGAGCAATTTCAAGCGCACTGGTACGAGCACCTGCTTCCCAGCGACGCGCGCGCCATCGAGAAATACCTCTCGTCCGGCGCGGTGAAAGGCATTGGCAAGGGGATTGCCAGGCGCATCGTAAAAACCTTCGGAGACGATACGCTGCGCATCATCGAGGAATCGCCAGAGCGGCTGGGAGAAGTGCCGCGCCTCAAGGAAGACGTGCGCGCGCGCCTCATCGCCGCCATGCACGAGCACCGCGCCACCCGCCGGGTGATGCTTTTTCTCGCCTCGCACGACATCACTCCGGCGCTGGCCGGAAAAATCCACCGCACGTTCGGCAGCGCGTGCATTGAAATCTTGCGGCGCAATCCTTACCGCATGGCGGAGGACATCTGGGGGGTCGGGTTCCGCATCGCCGACAGCGTGGCGAAGCGCATGGGACGGCCGGCCGACGATCCGTTTCGGCTTGAGTGCGGGCTGACCCACGCGCTGCGCGACGCGCAGGAGGAAGGCCATTTATTTCTCCCGCGGGAAGTGCTGATCAAGCGCGCGGCGGAGTTGCTCGAGTGCGCGCCGGAGACCCTCGAGGAGCCGTTGATGCGAGCATCCGCGGCCTCCAAAGTCATTACCGAGGACGACGCGGTCTACCTGCGGCCGCTCTACACGGTGGAAACCCGCGTGGCCGGCCGCTTGCGGCGCCTGTGCGAGCGTCCCGGAAAATCCCCGCCCACCGATGCGCAGATCGAGAGCCTGAGCAACCTCCAGCTGGCCGACAAGCAGAAGGAGTGCCTGCGGGGCGCGCTCAGCGGCGGAGTGTTCGTGATGACCGGCGGGCCCGGCACCGGAAAAACCACTACCGTGCGCGGCATTTTGCAGTGGTGCCACAAATTGGAGTTAAAAGCGGTGCTTGCGGCGCCCACCGGGCGCGCGGCGCGCCGCATGACCGAGGCCACCGGCGAGGACGCCCGCACTCTGCACCGATTGCTGGAATATGCGCCCATGGAGCGCGCCTTCAAGCGCGATTCGTCCAACCCCCTGAAGGCGGACGTGGTGATCGTCGACGAGGCCTCGATGATTGATATATTCCTGTTCGATGCTTTGCTTCAGGCGCTGCCCGACGATGCCCACCTCGTGCTGGTGGGCGACGTGGATCAGCTCCCCTCGGTCGGGCCGGGCTCGGTGCTGCGGGACCTCATCGCCAGCGAGCGGGTCACGGTGGTTTTTCTCAACGAGATTTTCCGCCAGGCCGAAGGCAGCCTCATCGTGCAGAACGCGCACCGCTTGAACCGCGGAGAAATGCCGCTGCCGGGCACCGCGAACGGCGATTTCTTTTTCATCGAAGAGCCCGATCCGCGGCGCGCCGGGGAAACCATCGTGGAATTGTGCAGCAAGCGGCTGCCGGATTATTACAAATTTCACCCGGTGGAGGACGTGCAGGTGTTGTCTCCCATGTACCGCGGCGACGCGGGCGTCACGGCGCTCAACCAGCGGCTCCAGGAGAGGCTCAATCCTCCGGTGGGGAACGCGCCGGCGGCCCCGGTGTCGAACGGACAGGCGCGCGTCGGCGACAAGTTGATGCAGATCCGCAACAACTACGAGCGCGGGGTTTTCAACGGCGACGTGGGCATCGTCAGCGCCATCGACGTCGAGGAAGAGGTGCTGCGCGTGCGGTTTGGGGGGGCGCCGCCCACCTTGGACGAGGACGACGTGGAATATCCCTTCGACGAGGCCGGCGAACTGGCGCTGGCCTATGCGTGCAGCGTGCACAAGAGCCAGGGGAGCGAGTTTCCCGCGGTGGTCATTCCGCTTCTCACGCAGCACTACGTGATGCTGCAACGCAACCTGATCTACACCGCCATCACGCGGGCCCGCAAGCTCGTGGTGCTGGTCGGCGCGCGCCGCGCCCTGCAGATAGCGGCCCGCAACGACCGCGTGGAGGCGCGCCACACCCGGCTCGCCATGCGGCTCTGCGGCGAGGCGCCCGCCGACGATGCGGAACTCTTTTAGTTAGTACTCTGCAGGTCCGCCCAGGATCTTTACCGCTTCTTCGGACATGCGGCTCGGCTCCCAGGGGGGATCGAAAGTGATCTCCACGTTGGCTTCCTTGACGCCTTCGATCTCCTCGATACGGCCCTTGGCGTCCATGGCGATGAAGTTGCCCATGCCACAGCCTGGCGTGGTCAGGGTCATGTTGACCTGAACCTTGTCTTCCTGGATCTCCACGCCGTACACCAGCCCGAGGTCGACGATGTTGACCGGAAGCTCCGGGTCGTATACCTGCTTGAGGGCGTCCATGACTTGCTCTTCGGTTGGCATCCTGATTCCTCCGTCCATTGCCCGATGGGCTTGCCGTAGCCCTTCTTCCTCCGCGCCCCGCTTTCCCTGCAATGCAGGAACCCCGTCGGGAGAAGCCGGACTGTGCCGTATGGACTCCGAGATCCTCCCCCCCGACGGCATGCCCGAGGCAAGCGGCCACCAGCCACTCGCCTACATGATGGGAGACTTCCTGCACAGCCCGGATGGACGCCCCTTGCGGCTCCTGGCCGAATACCTGGAGCCGCTGCGGCGCTTTCGACGCCAGCGCATCCAGGACACCGTGGTGTTCTTCGGATCGGCGCGCATCCTGAGCACTCAGGTGGCCAACCAGCAACTCGACGATCTGGCCGGCAAGATCAAGTCCAACCCCACCGACGACCTGCACGCCCAGCACAAGCGCGCCCAGAAGGCCGCCGAGTGGTCGCGCTACTACGAGGACGCCCGCGAGCTGGCGCGGCTCCATACCACCTGGGCGCGCTCCCTGAAGGCGCCGAGGGACCGCTTCGTGGTGTGCTCGGGCGGCGGCCCGGGCATCATGGAGGCGGCCAATCGGGGCGCCGCCGAAGCCGGCGGAAAGACCATCGGGCTCAACATCTTTCTTCCCTTTGAGCAGGGCAGCAACCCGTACATCACCCCGGAGCTGAATTTTACCTTCCGCTACTTTTTCATGCGCAAATTCTGGTTTGCCTACCTCGCCAAGGCCATGGTCGTTTTCCCCGGCGGCCTCGGGACGCTCGACGAAACCTTTGAGATGCTCACGCTGGTGCAGACGAAAAAGCTCTCCAAGCAGATCGAGGTGCTGCTTTACGGCTCGGAATACTGGAATCCCATCATCAATTTCCAGCCCCTGGTGGACTGGGGCGCGATCTCCGAGGACGACCTGAAATTGTTCACCTTTGTCAATTCTCCCCAGGAAGCGTTTGAAGAGCTGAAGCGCCGCCTGGAGCCGCAGATTCAATCCCGACATGCGCAGGAGAATCGCGCGCCGGGCATCGCCAGGACACGCAACGCGCCGCTGCGAAAACCCGAGGTCTAGTCTAGAGTTTCCTGGCTACCCGCCAGATGCGTCCGCCCGAATCGTCCGACACGTACAGCGCGCCGTCCGCGCCCACCGTCACGCCGACCGGACGTCCCCAGTAGCGGCCGTTCACCAGCCAGCCGGTGACGAAGTCCTGCACCGCGCCGGGGTGACCGCCGCGCATCGGCACGCGAATCACCTTGTCCCCCACCGGGCTGCTGCGGTTCCAAGAGCCGTGCAGCGCCACGAACATATCCCCTTCGTATTCCGCGCCGAATTTGCCGCCCTGGTAGAAGGTAATGCCCAGCGGCGCGGAGTGGGCCTGGATTTTTATCAGCGGCCTGATCATGTTGCGACATTTTTCGGGATTGCCCATGTCCGGATCCGGCGTGCCGTCTCCGTAACAGAACGGCCAGCCGTAGAAGCCGCCTTTACGGATGACGTTGATCTCCTCGGGCGGGGTGTCGTCGCCCAGCATGTCGGTGCCGTTTTCGGTCGCGAACAGTTCCCCGGTGCCGGGCTGGAACGCAAGTCCGACCGAATTTCGCAGCCCGGTCGCATACACAATGAGGTTGCGGCCGTCCGGATCGGCCTGCAAGATGGCGGCGCGCCGCTTGTCCGCCTCGATGCACTTGTTGCACGAGGAGCCCACCGAGACGTACATTTTTTTGTCTGGCCCGATTACCACGGTGCGCGTCCAGTGGCCCCCGTCGGGCAGGTTGGGGACCACGGTTTCTCGCTTGCCGGGGCGCCAGCGGATGATGCGCGTTTCCTCGCCCACGTAAATCCATCCTTCGTGAAACGCAAGCGACGACGCATGCGACAGGCCGTCCACCACGGTCTGAATCTTGTTGCCCGGCTGCACGCTCACCACCCGGTTTGACAGCGCGGCGTGCAGCACGCCGCTCGGGGAAACGGCCATGAAGCGGATCCCGCTCAAGCCCCGGGCCCACTCGGTGACTTCGAAGCCAGCCGGGACCTTGAGGCGCTGATCCCCCGCGTCGACCGTGCGGGCGCACGAGGCGATCAGCAGCAGGAGTAACCCCTGCACCAGCAGGGCGGCGAGTCTCACGAAACCGCGGCCGGGACTTGTACCCGGCCCGCGGGGGTGGGGACCTTGAGAGACGCGGCGGTTTTCGCGAGGATTTCCTCTTCGCTTACACCGGGCGCCATCTCGCGCAGCACCAGACCTTCCGGCGTCACGTCGATCACCGCCAGTTCGGTGATGATCACGTCCACCACGCCGAGGGCGGTGAGCGGAAGTGTGCAGTCCGGCACGATCTTCGAGTTTCCCTTGCGATCCGCATGGGTCATCAAGGCGATCACCTTGCGGGCTCCCACCGCGAGATCCATGGCGCCGCCCATGCCGGTCACTTTCTGTCCGGGCACCATCCAGTTGGCGAGATCGCCCTTCTCGGAGACTTCCATGGCGCCCAGCACGGCCCAGTCCACGTGCCCGCCGCGGATCATTCCGAAGGAGGCGGCCGAATCGAAAAACGCCGCGCCCGGACGCACGGTGATGGTTTCCTTGCCGGCGTTGATCAGCGTCTGGGAAACCTCGTGCCTACGCGGATAAGGTCCCACGCCCAGGACGCCGTTTTCCGAGTGCAGCGTGACCTTGACGTCCGCGGGGATGTAATTGGCGACCAGCGTCGGCAGCCCGATGCCGAGATTCACGTAGTCACCATCGGAAAATTCGCGCGCGGCGCGCCAGGCCATCTGGTTGCGACTCAGCATGGATTAATTCTCCTCCTCGCGCAGCGTGAGCTTCTCGATGGTGTTGCGGTACTCGCGGCCCTGGAAGATGCGCTGCACGAAGATTCCAGGCGTGTGAACGTGGTTCGGGTCGATCATGCCCGGCTCGACCAGCTCCTCCACCTCGGCCACCGTGACACGCCCCGCGGACGCCATCAGCGGAGAGAAGTTGCGCGCTGATTCGTGGAACATCAGGTTTCCCTCGGTGTCGCCGCGCCACGCCTTCACGAAGGCGAAATCGGCGCTCAGCGCGGTTTCCAGCAGGCAGGGAACACCGTCAAACTCGCGCACTTCCTTCCCCTCGGCCACAACGGTTCCAAAACCAGTGGGGGTGAAAAACGCTCGAATTCCGTGGCCGCCGGCGCGAATCCGCTCGGCGAAAGTGCCCTGCGGATTCAGCTCGACCTCCACCTCTTTTTTCAGGATCTGCTCCTCGAGATCCGGATTTCCACCCACGTACGAGCAGATCACCTTCTTTACCTGGTGACGCTTCAGCAGCACCGCGAGGCCCATTCCCATGTTTCCGCAATTGTTGCTGATCACGGTGAGGCCGCGGACGTTGCGACGATACAATTCGTCAATGCAATTCTCAGGAATTCCGCACAGGCCGAAGCCGCCGCACATGATGGCGGTGCCATCCGTTACGTCGGCCAGCGCCTCCACGGCGTCGGCATAAACTTTCTGGGAGCGGGCGCGCACGCTCACAAGGCCACCTCCTGCGGGGCCAGCGCCGCAATGCCTTCCTCGATCATGTCCAGGCCTTTCATGAGATCGGATTGGGTGATGATCAGCGGCGGCGCCACGATCACGTAATTCCAGCGCACGGTGATATAAAGGCCGCGCTCGGAAAACGTCTTGACCAGGGGCGCGAGGCGCTCCATGTCTTTCGCGCTCGCGTTGAACGGAACCAGCGGCTGATTGGTGCCGGGGACGGACAGTTCAATAATTCCAAGGAGTCCCCTACCGCGCACGTCCCCGATCAGCGGATAGCGCGCGCGCATTTCTCGCAGGCGGCCCATGAGCAGTGGCTCCAGGGCCGCCACTTTTTCGGGCAGGCGCTCGTCCTCGCAGGCGCGCACCGCCTCCAGCGCGGCGGCCACGCAGATGGGCGGCGCATATGACGTCAGCCCGCCAACCAGGGGATTCTCGTCGTAATAGCGCGCAATGGCGTCGCTGGTCACGACGGCGCCGAGCGGCAAATGTCCGGCGCCGAGCCCCTTGGCCATGGTGATCATGTCGGGCACGACGTTCCAGTGATCCACCGCAAACCATTTTCCGGTGCGCCCGAGACCGGTGAAAACCTCGTCGCTGATGAGCAGGATGCCGTACTTGTCGCACAACTTTCGGATGCGCGGCCAGTAGTCGTCGGGCCCAACGACGACTCCGTTGGCGCCGGAAATCCCCTCCAGCAGAATTGCGGCGATGGATTCCGGGCCCTCCAGCTCGATGATTTCCTCGATGCTGGAAACGCACTCGCGGTGGCAGGTTTCCACCTTCTGACCGAAGGGGCAGCGCCAGCAGTAGGGGTCGTGCACGCGCACGATGCCCGGGGCGAGCGGCTCGAACGGATGCCGTCTCGGGTCGCCGGTCAGGGCCAGCGCACCCAGCGTGGCGCCGTGATAGGAGCGATAGCGGGTGATGATCTTCTGGCGGCCGGTGACCGTGCGCGCCATTTTTACCGCGTTCTCGTTGGCTTCGGCGCCGCCCAGACAGAAAAAGCTCTTGCGGAGATCGCCCGGGGTCACCCGGGCCAGGGTCTCGCCCAGCAGGGCCTTGGCCTCGTAGGCCATTTTCGGACCGGCCACCGCAAGGCTCTCCGCCTGCCGCTTGATGGCTTCGACCACCCGCGGATGCTGGTGGCCGAGGTTTGCGTTGAACACCTGGCTGGCGAAGTCGAGGTAGCGCTTGCCGGCCGTGTCCCAGAACCAGACGCCCTCCCCGCCTGCGATTTCAATGGGCACCACGCCTTTCTGGCGGGTCCACGTGTAGTACACGAATTCGGACGTCTTTTCGCTGATCCAGGACAAACGGGGGTTCCTTTCGGTCTTGCGTCTTGATCGGGGATCGGCCTGTCGGCCGCTCCCCTGTGCGTTTGCCCCTTGACACCATGGTTCCTTCGACCTATGCTGTTGTGTATCGGAGAATGGTTTTTCAGGGAAGATGCCGTGCTGGTTTGCCCGCACGCACGCGACATGGACGTCGCCGCCACCCGCGCCTCTTCCTGTTGAGGAACTGAAGCACCGTGATGGTGCTTTTTTCGTTGATTGCTTCAAGGAGGAAGAATCGCGATGCGTTTGCGCCCGGCCGCGCAAAAGAGCTGTCTCGAGCAGGATGCCTTTACCTACCGCAAGATCCGCCAGATCGTCCCCTGCGCCTTTGCGCCCGTTCCCCCCGGACTGCACCCGCGCGGCTGCGATGGCCCCGTGCTGCGGGTCTCCGTCGATCGCTTCGACCGCACCCCCTTCTGCGGCGGACCCTCCCGGGAGCTGGTGGCCGCTCCCGAGGAGGTGTACTTCAACGAGCACGCCGCGCAGCCGGTGCTGCTGGTGGCATGGCTGAATTAAAAACAAGGATGTGACGCAAACTCATGGACGTGTATGACAACGGCAGACCCTTTGTTCAACCCCAATCCGGTTTCGCACCGGTGTCCTCGTTGGACGCGGAGGAACCGGCCCCCCCGGCCAGCCCGGTCTTCCCGTGGCGGCAGGAGCAGCCCGCGCTGTTTCGCCTGACCTCGCCCAGCGTCCCGGCCGACCTGATGATCGGTGGGGAAAATAACCGCGTGGCGCGTTACGCCGTGGTGGAGGTCATGCGGGACATTGAGGCCGAGCCGCGGTATTCCTTTACGGCGCAGGCAAACATTGACTCCCGCAACGCGCTGGCCGTGCTGCTGCCAAATATTTTCTAAGGGAGGTCCGCCGCCGATGAATTCCTTTTTCCACAGTCTGGCCGATTTCGAAGGTCGTGGCGCGTCGGGAGAGTCCGCCGGTCCGGAGATTCAGAAGAGCGCGGCTCCGCCTGCCCCGCCCCGGGGGAGAATTGGCGGCGCGCGCTCGGAGGGGCCCCGCGCGACCTCCCCGTCTCCGAGCACGGCACCCGCGGCGCGGACTTTATCGCCGGCGCCTCCGCCCAGCCGGGGGCGCGCGAAATACAGCCTGCTGGAAGACCGCATCACGCGCTCGATAAAGGCGTTGCTGCCCTCGCTGGGATTGCAGCCCGAGGAGATCCGCCTGCGCAAGGAGCGGCTAAAGGAGCCCGGTGGCGCCTGGAAGGTGGAGTTGACCCTGATCGACAGTGGCCGCGCCTCGAAGAAGATCATCAAGTCGCTGTCTGGCGCGGACAGCATCGTCTTTAGGGTGGCTCCGGCCGAGAACGACACCCTCCGCGTGGAGTGCGTCCTCCACAAATCCCAGGCCCGCGTCCGTGTGGGAAAAGCCACCGCGCAGGCCGGCAGCGACCTGGACGAGGCGTTCAAGACGTCGGTAAAATATCTGATCGAGGGTCTCATCCGCTGATCGACGACTCGGTCGCCGAAAACAGGCTCAGGGCGCCTTCAAGTGCTTGTCCAGGAAATCCGCCACCGCGCTGTACGCCTTCTGGCGGTTCTGGATCTTGGCCAGGCCGTGGCCCTCGTCGTCGAAGAGCAGGAACTCGACCGGGCGGCCGCGGGTTTGCAG
Source organism: Armatimonadota bacterium (assembly GCA_016868975.1). Classification (GTDB taxonomy): domain Bacteria; phylum Vulcanimicrobiota; class Xenobia; order RGZZ01; family RGZZ01; genus VGFD01. The sequence continues at coordinate 8,874 of VGFD01000167.1, forward strand.
CGACTTCACGATCTGCTCGGCCTCGCTGAGCGGCACGCGGGGGTCCTGGCGGCCGTGGATGACCATGAGCGGCGCCTCGATCAAATCCACCTTGTGGATCGGTGAGAATTTGCGCAGATATTCCAGGTCCTTTTCCGGATCGCCGTACTCCGCGATGCGCAGCTTGCGGCGCCAGGGACCGGTGTTGGCCAGGAAAGTCTCGAAATTGGCGATGCCCACGATGTCCACGCCGGCCGCGAACAGGCTGGGATGAAAGGTCAGCGCGGCGAGCGTCATGTAACCGCCGTACGAGCCGCCCATCACGGCCACCCGCCTGGCGTTCAGCCCGGGCACCGTGCCAACGTACTTGACCGCCCAGGCCACGTCCTCGATGGCGTCGCCGCGCTTGCGGGAATCGTCAAGATGCACGTAGGTCCGGCCGTAGCCCGTGCTGCCGCGAATATTGGGCGCCAGAACGGCGAATCCACGGCTCAGCAAAAATTGATAGACGGTCGAGAACCAGGGCTGCTCCTGCGCTTCCGGGCCGCCGTGAATTGCCAGCACGACCGGAAATCCAGCGGCCGGCGGATCGCCGGCCGGCTTGAACAGCAGCGCCGGAATCTGCCGCCCGTCAAAGGTGGGGAAGCGCACCAGCGTGGGCGCCACGAACTTCTTGGGGTCGAGCCCGGCAAGGGAGCTGTGGGTGACCTGCCAGGTCGTCGTGCCCGCCCCCGGGTTCAGCGCCCAGATGTCGCTGGGCTGCGTCGCGGCGGCCCAGGCAAAGGCCAGCACCGCCTCGTCCTCGGAAAAGCTCAGCGTGTCGCCTACCCCGCCGGGCATCGCCACGACCGCAACTGCGTCTGGCCGGGAAAGCTCCGCCAGGGTGCCCACGCGCAGCCGGCTGTAGCTGTCCTCGTTGGTGATCCAGGCGGCCCAGCGCCCCTTGCTGGAGACGAGCAGGTCGGTCACGTCCCACTTCGTCTCCGCCAGGCGCTCCAGCTTCGCGGTCTTCACGTGCAGGCGCGCCAGACCGCTGAACTCACGGTCCTGATCGGTGGTCAGGTAGACCCACTCGGAGCCCTCCGGCCAGTTGACGTTGTCGTAGCTCGCGTCCCCGCTGTGCGGAGTCAGTTCCCGCAAGCGCCCACCCACCAGGTCAAGCTCGTACAGGGTGTTGTTGACGTTGCTTTCCTGCTTCTTGATAATCAGGCTGGCGCCGCCTGGATTCCACCTCTGCACGCTCCAGGTCGCGTCGTTCTCCAGCACGCGGCGCGCCTTGCGGGTCGCGAGATCCATCACGTACACGTCAAAAAA
>VGFD01000168.1 GCA_016868975.1 Armatimonadota bacterium
CGGAGAGCCTGCGCTCGGCCGTGCGGGCCCGCGAGGCGCAGGTCGCCACCGCCGAGAGCAACGTGGCAGAGGCCCAGGCCCAGCTCCAGGCCGCGCGATCAGAGGAATTCCAGGTCGCGGCGACCCGCCAGCAAGTGCTCTCCGCGCGCGCCCGAGTGAAAGAAGCGCAGGCCGCGCTCGACGTCGCCCGCACCCAGCTGGCGCACGCCACCGTGAAGGCGCCGCTGAGCGGCATGATTTCCGAAAAAATCGTGCAGGCCGGCGAGCAAATCACGCCGGGCCAGCCGCTGCTGCGCGTCTCGCGCCTGTCGCGGGTGTGGGTCGACGTGTACATTCCCGAGCCGCGCCTGCCCAGGGTGTGGCTCGGCATGCCGGCGCGGATTGCCGCGGACGGCGCGCCGGGCACGATAGACGGCGTGATTACCTTTCTGTCGCCAGAGGCGGAGTTTACCCCGAAAAACGTGCAGACCCAGGAAGAGCGCACCACCCTCGTGTACCGCGCCAAGGTGAGCGCCGACAATCCGCAGCAGGTGCTCAAGCCGGGGATGCCGGTGGACGTCGTGCTCGATCTGTCGCTCACGCCCCCGGCCGGCGTGACGCCGGGCCGTCCCGGAAACTTGAAGAAATGAGCGCCGTCGAGGTACGCGGCCTGGAGTACGCCTACAGCGGGCATCCGGCCATCCGCGGCATCGACCTCCAGGTGAGCGACGGTGAAGTGTACGTGCTGGCCGGCCCCGACGGAGCCGGAAAAAGCACGCTGCTGCGAATCCTCTCCACGCTCCTCGAGCCGGACGCCGGAACCGTTCGGCTGTACGGCCGCGAGCACGCCGGCGCGGATCCGGAGATGCGCCGCCGCCTGGGATATCTACCCCAGGGATTTACGCTGTACGAAGACCTCACCGTCGAGGAAAACCTGCGTTTTTTCGGCGATCTATACGAAATGCCCGAACTGGACCGTCGGGTCGGCGACCTGCTGGAGTGGAGCGGGCTCACGCCCTTCCGCAAGCGCGCCTCGGGACACCTGTCCGGCGGAATGAAGCAGAAATTGTCGCTGGCCTCGCTGCTGCTGCACGATCCGCACCTTCTGCTGCTCGACGAGCCCACCACTGGAATTGACGTTCCCACCCGCCGGGATTTCTGGGATTATCTGCTCGAGCTGCGCGGGCGCGGCATGACCGTGGTGGTTGCAACGCCTTACCTTGAGGAGGCGCGGCAGGCGGATCGGGTGGCCTTTCTGCACGACGGGAAAATCGTCGTGGAAATGTCCCCGGCCGGGCTGCTGGCGTCGCTGCCCGGTCGCATGTGGGAGGTCGCCGCGGCGGAGCCGGAGGCCGCGCGTGAGCGCCTGCGCGCGTGCGGGCGCCTGCCCCTGGTGACCTGGCGGGCGCGGCGGGTGCGCTTCATGACACCGGCGGGAATGAGCGACGCGGAAGTCCGCTCGCTGCTGGCGTCACTTGCGGTTCAGGAGGCGCCGGAGCCGGTCGAGCCGACGTTCGAGGACGCCTTCCTGGTGCTGGCGAGGCGGGCGGCATGATCGAGGTCCTCGCGCTGGGGCGGCGTTTCGGGGATTTCTGGGCAGTGCGCAATATCTCTTTTGAAGTCGGAGCCGGCGAGATTTTCGGATTCCTGGGACCCAACGGCTCCGGAAAGTCCACCACCATCCGCATGCTGTGCGGCTTGCTGAAACCCAGCGAGGGCTCGGCGCGGGTGGCCGGCTTCGACGTGGCCGGCGAGGCGGAGTCGGTGAAGCGCTCCATCGGGTACGTCTCGCAGCAGTTCAGCCTTTACCCGGATTTAACCGTGCAGGAAAACATGCGGTTTTTTGCCGGCGTGTACGGCCTGTTTGGCGACGCGCGGCGAAATCGCATCCAGGCGCTCGCCGAGCGGGCCGATCTGGCGGGCCGCGCAAAGGAGCTGGCCGGCGACCTGCCCAGCGGATTCCGCCAGCGGCTGGCGCTGTGCTGCGCGCTCATGCACCAGCCCAGAGTGCTCTTTCTCGACGAGCCCACGGCCGGCGCCGACCCTTTTTTCCGCGAGTCGCTGTGGGAGTGGATCGCGGAGCTGTCCGCGGCCGGCACCACCCCGTTCGTCACCACCCATTACCTCGAGGAAGCGGAGCACTGCGACCGCGTGGCCTTCATCGACCGCGGCACGCTCATCGCGCTCGACCGCCCGCAGGACCTGATGAGGCGCCACGGCGGCAGCCTCGAAGAGGTGTTCTTCAGGCTCGTCCAGGAGCAGGCACAGTGGGGGGTCGGGGGGGCGCCGAAGGCGACTCCCCCTGTATCAAGTCGCTGATGCACTTCGCGCGCATTCGCGCCGTCGTGCGCAAGGAAGTCCGCCACATGTTCCGCGATCCGCGCACCATCTTGATGATGATCGTGCAGCCCATCGTGTTCATTGGAATTTTCGGCTACATCCTGTCGCTTGACGTGAAAGACATCCGCACTGCCTGGATCGACCTGGACCGCAGCCCGGAATCCCGCGCCTTGCAGCGCGCCCTGCAAGGCTCCGGATATTTTCGCATCGTGGCAACGTCCAGCGACCAACACGCCGGGCCGCGCTTCCTCGATGAAGGTCGGGTGCTGGTCGCGGTGGTCGTGCCGGCCGGCTTCGGCGCCAGCCTGAAATCGCCGGAGCGCAGCGCGCATCTGCAAATTCTGCTCGACGGCAGCGACAACACGGTGGCCAACACCGCCTCCGGCTATCTCGCCGGCCTGCTCGGCCAGTTCAACGAGGACGCGATCCGCGACCGGCTGGGACGGCGCGGCATCTCGTTCAATCGACCGCAGCCCCGCATCGAGACCGAGACCCGGGTCTGGTACAACCCCGACCTGTCGTCCACCAGTTTCATCGTCAGCGGATTGATCGCGGTGATCTTGATGTACCAGACCTCGCTCCTGCCGGCCATTTCCATCGTGCGCGAGCGGGAGAACCGCACCATCGATCACCTGCTCCTTTCCCCCTTGCGCTCATCCGAGCTGGTGGTGGCCAAAGTAGTGCCGTACGCCATCATGGCGGTCGTCAACATGAACATGATCGTGGCCACCGGGATGATTTTCTTCGACGTGCCGCTGCGGGGCAGCTATTTTCTCCTGCTGGCTTTGTCGCTGATTTTTATTCTGGTGCCCGTCGGGCTGGGCATCTGGGTTTCCACGGTGACCGAGTCCCAGGCCACCGCCATGCTGATGGCGTTCATCCTGTCGAATCTGCCGGCGTTTCTGCTCTCCGGATTCATTTTTCCCATTGAGTCCATGCCCGGCTGGCTGCAAGTGGCCACGCTGGCGGTGCCGCCCCGTCACTACCTGGTAATTTTGCGCGGCATCTTGCTGAAGGGCCTGGGATTCGCCGAACTCTGGCCGCAGGCCCTGATCCTGCTGTGCATGGCGCTGGGTCTGTTGTGGGTGGCCGCGCGGCGCTTCAACGCGGCGCACGGGAGCGGCGCGTGAGACGGATACTTGAGGTGATGCGCAAGGAATTTCTCCAGATCCGTCGGGACAAGCGATTTCTTCCCATGATCTTGATCTCGCCGCTCATCCAGTTGTTCTTTTTCGGCTACGCGGCCACCTCGGATCTCAAGAACGTCCGTATCGTGGTGTGGGACCAGAGCAACACCGCGGAAAGCCGCCGGCTCATCGACCGCTTCACCCACTCCGGGTATTTCACCGTCGTGGAATACGCCGCCAGCGAGGCAGACCTGGCTTGTGCCATCGACACCTCGCGCGCTGGGGCCGCCATCCGCATCCCTCCCGATCTCTCGCGGCGCATCGCGCACGCGGAGCCCAGCCCGGTGCAGATCCTGCTGGACGGAACCAACGCGTCCACCGCCACCATCGTCCACGGCTACATCCAGAAAATCATTTTCGAGGCCAACGCCGAAACCCTGAAGGAGCGGCTCGCGAAGGCGCGCATTCCGCGCGCCACGCTGGAGCCGGTCTTGACCGACGAGCGAATCTGGTACAACCCGGAACTGCGCAGCGTCAACTTCATGGTGCCCGGCACGGTGTGCCTCATTCTCCTGATCTTGACCACCATGTACACCGCCACCGCGGTGGTGCGCGAGCGCGAGCGCGGGACGCTGGATCAGCTCGTGGTGACGCCCATCCAGAAACACGAGCTGCTGGTCGGAAAAGTCATCCCGTACTGCCTGATCGGGATGGTGGACGTGGTGCTCATCATCTGCGCGGCCATGTTCTGGTTTCGGGTGCCCATGCAGGGAAGCATTCCGCTGCTGTTCGCGCTGGCCGCAATATTCTTGCTGTCCACCACCGGGCTGGGCCTCTTCGTCTCGGCAACGGCCACCACGCAGCAGCAGGCCATGATCGTCTGCATGTTCATCAACAACGTGATGATCTTGCTGTCCGGGTTCCTGTTTCCCATCGACAACATGCCGATCGGCGCGCAGTACGTGGCCGCCGTGATTCCGGTGCGCTATTTTCTGGAAATCGTGCGGGGCATTTTCTTGAAGGGCGCGGGCCTGGAGATATTGTGGCCGTCCATCTGGCCAATGGCCCTCTTCGGCGTCGCCATGATCACTCTGAGCGTGATTCGCTTTCAGAAGCGCGTGGGCTAGGGCGTGCGGGCGCGCTCGAGAGCGCGCAGCAGGAGATACTCCGCGGGGAGCACGGCGGCCATGATGGCGATGGCGGCGATGGGAGGGATTCCGGCGTGTACCGCCAGCGAGGCGAAGTCGTTCCCTTTCGCGGCCAGGGCGGCCGCGTTGCCCACCAGGGCGGTGCCGGCATACAGGATATCGTTGAGCATGGTCATCCCGGCATAGCCCATGAGCGTCCGCCCCAGGATGGGATGCGACTTGCGCAGCTTGTAACCGGCGGCGAACGTGGTCATGGCGATGGCGGTGTCCACGATGGCGCCGGCCCCGGACACGATGGCGCGGGAGCCGCCCAGGCCGATGCTTTCCCCCAATTCCGAGAGGCCGCCGCTCGGGTTCCAGCTGGTCACGCCGCCCTTCATCGGGGTGATGGAAATCGTCGGGTTGGCGTTCTCAAACAGCGCGCTGACGGACACGGCGTGGCCCGCCTCGTGGGCCAGGACGTTGAGGCCGGTGGCGCTGACCGCCAGGCTGGCGACGCCGCCGCCGACCAGGCAGCCCATCACGTCTTCGGGCGTGAGGTTGCCCTCTCCGGCGGCCCGCAGCAGGCCGGCGGAGGACAGGGGTCGGGCCACGGTGGCGGGTGCGAAACTGGGGACGGTCAGAACGGCGTTCATGGATGTGCGCTTTCTCTTCAGGCTGCACCGATTCTAGCGCGTCCACGGCGCCGAGTCAGCACCGTTGTGTGAACATCCCGCAAAAACAAAAAGCCCGCGTTCTTGTGCGGGTGTGGATGTTGTCCGAGCAGACCTCCCGCGCCCGACGGCGTGGCTACCGCAAAGGGGAGGGAGAGAGAGAGAGAAAGGAGAGGGGGACTGCCGCCGCAGCGGGGAGGCCGCTCAGATTCGGTTGTTATGTACCTAGAGTACTCGAGCGCAATCAAGCCAGCGTAAGTATTCCGTCAAGAGAGCGCAATAAACCCGGCCGCCGGGTTTCCATAAGGTGAACGGATGCGCGCACTCTCCACAGGGGAAGAATCCTTAGAAGCGAATGCTTCGCGCATGTCCGAAACCACGACCGGGACGCGCTACAAGGAGCTCGTCCACACCATCGTCACGCTGTTGGAGGGGAGAAATCCCTTCAACCTCGACCACTGCAAGCTGGTGGCCCACTACTCCGAGGCGCTCGCCAGGCGCGCCGGGCTCGATCTGGCCGGCCTGGAGCGCCTGCGCCACGCGGCGCAGCTTCACACCCTGGGCGTCCTGCTCCAGCTCGAGGAGAAAAAGACGCACCACTCGCTGCCGGCCACCGGCTGGACCGAGGGGGGATTGCGGGACATTCCTTCCCACGAGCGGGAAGAGCAGATCCTGCGCCACATTCTCGGCGAGGTGAACGGCCTGGCTCGGTCCATCGACATCATCGTGCAGCGCCATGAGTGGTTCGACGGGAGCGGCTCGCTGCTCGGGCTGCGCGGCGAGGATATTCTCCCGGAGGCACGCATGCTGAGCGTTGCGGACGCCTTCGTGGATCTCGCCACGCCCAAGTCGCACCGCGATCCGGTCACCCTCGTCGAGGTGTTGAAGCGGCTGCGAGAGGGGTCCGGGTCGCAGTTCGATCCCCGCTACGTGGATCACCTGGCGCGCTACGTCATGGAGGAGGAAGAGCGCTGGGGCGCCAGCGCGCGCGCGCGGCGGCTCGAAGTGGCGCGGGCCCGCCACTGGCTGGCGCTGGGCAACTTCTATCGGCAGAGCCGCGAGGCGGAGTGGGCGCTGCGCTGCTACCGCGCGGCCGAGGACCGGGCCGAGGCAATGGGCCACGGCGAGCTCATCCTCGAATCGATCTCCGGACAGTTCCTCACGTTCTGTGACATGGGAGAAACCGACCGCGCGCACCAGGTGCTCACCCGCGCGCGGGCCCGCGCCCAGGACGCCAGCGGCTGGACGCGGCAGTGGTACCTGCTGCAGTGGGGCCTGCTGGAGTGGCAGCGCGGCAACGAGGCCAACGGCGAGCAGATCGTCGAGGGCGTCCTGGCCGAGCTGGCGGAGGGCGCCAATCCCGCGCACTACGCCGCGGCGCTGGCCATTCTCTCGCACATGGCGCTGGTGCGGCGCGGCGTGCACGACAGCACCCACCTGCGCCTGCTGGGCGAGTTCGTGCGGCTGCTCACCGAGCACGACCTGTTCGACGTGCTGGTCACCTACCGGCCGCAGACGATTCCGCTGCTCTTGAGCGCCCTGGTCCACGACTTCCAGCCCACGCTGGCACGCAACCTGCTCACCCGCATGGGCGAGCCGTGCCCGGGCAACGTGGCGAAGATCCTCGTGCCGCTGCCGCCCAACCGATGGATGGGCGCGCTGCACCCGGACTCGAAGACGCCGACCTACGCCGCGTCCGCCGATCCGGACGTGCCGCCGGTGGAGGCGCCGGTGCCGGTGTCGGGAAGCACGCGCGTGCTCTGCCTGGGCCCGCTCGTGCTGGAGGCCCAGAGCAAGCGCATCGGCGAGGACGACTGGCCGACCCAGAAGGCCATGAAGCTGTTTGCCTATCTCATTCACAAGCGTGGCGCAAGCGTGTCCGACCAGGCGCTCATGGAGCTGCTCTGGCCCATGGCGGAGGAGGACAAGGCGCGCAACAGCCTGCGCAACGCCGTACACCAGATCCGCGGCACGCTCAAGGCCCTGCTCGGCGAGAAGGTGGGCCCAAACGCGCTCACCCGCAGCCGGCGCACGGGCACGCTGGCCCTGAAGATGGAGGCGTTCGTCGACGTCGAGGCGATGGAGGAGGCCGTCCGCTCCGCCACGACAATGGTGTCGCAGGCGCGGCACTCGGCGGCGGTGGCCATTCTGCGTGACGCGCTGGCGCTGTACCGCGGGGATTTCCTGGAGTCGGTGCGCGACGACTGGGCCGTGGGGCCACGCACGCGGCTTTCAGAGATGCACCTGCGCGGGCTGGACCTGCTGGCCCGGTCGCAGCTCGCGCTGGGCGACGCGGAGGCGGCGGAAATCGCGGCGCGCCGCGCGCTCAGTTTTGATGACCTGCAAGAAGAAGGCCACACCAACCTGGTGGAGGCGCTGGTGGCGCAGGGGCGCCGCACCGACGCCCTGCGCCATTATCAAGGCGCGGTGGTGCACTTCAAAAAGGAAATCGGCCTGGACGCGCCGGCCCGCCTGGTCAGCGCGTATGATCGGCTGTTGAAGTGAGAAACTCGACGACGATTTCCTGGAAAACCCCGACGTGGGCGACTTTCCCGTCCTGCACCAGAAAATCGATGCCGCGGTCTGGATACGCCGCTTTGAATATCTCCGATCCTTCCAGGGCCATGCGCTCGGGGGGCGGGCCGTAGGCGTTTTCCACCTCTGAAAAATCGCCGCCCACCTTAAAGCCTTCCGGCGTGGCGAAACGCGGCGAGCTGGTGGACGCCTCGACCAGCAGGTCGCCTTCAAGCTCCACGCGGACCTCGTAGCGCATGGCGTACTCGGCGATGTTGGCGTTTTTCACAAGGTCCGCCGCGCGACGACCCAGCACGAAATTCCCGATGCGCTCGCCGGCCACGATGTCGCCGCCGAATTTCCACTCCAGCTCGGGTCGATGCTCCTGCATAATCTATTCTGAATACGTCATGAACTGGCGCACGGCGGATTCAATGTCATCCATCATGCGGTCGGCCACCAGCTCGGCCGCGATGCGGCGGCACATGCGGTCTTCCTGCTCCTGCTTCTGGCCGTCGGCCCACACCACCATGAGGATGTTTTCCAGCAAGCCGGCCTTTTCGTCATCCGTCTTGAACATCTGGCGGATACGGTTCCAGTCGGGCACGTCGGGCAGGTTTTCCTCCAGCGCGTCGTAGGACATGCCGGGCATCATCAGGGATTCTTCAAGCTGCATGATGGTGTTCTGCTCGGTCGGGTCAAAGGCGCCGTCCCCGCGCGCCACCCACAGCATCATGGCCAACACCGCGCGCGACAGATCGAGCACGCGCGCGTCCAGGGCATTGATTTCCTCGACGGAAAGAACGGCATCGTTGAAGATGTAACGGCCGGCCAGGGTGGCCGCGCTGATGTAGATGAAATTCTGGGCCCCGAAAAAGGAGCGGCCCACCAGCGGCAGCGCGGACACGGTCGGATGATTTCGGAAGCGCTCGGCCAGCGTCTGCCCCAGCATGGCCGCATAGGCTTCCGCGCCGCCCTTGACCACGCGGGCCCGGATCTTGCCGGGCGGCTGGACCCCTTCGCCGACCAGGGCGCCGCGGGTGCGCTGATCGCCGAGGGCCACGCCAATGACCAGCAGCACCCGATCGGGCAGCTCGGGATCATCCAGGCGAACCTCGTAGGCGGCAGCCTGGTACAGGATCGACTTGATCATGCGATAGAACAGGAGGCCGACGTCGATCGGAAAGAGGCCGTCGCGGATGGCGGTGCGCAGGCCGGGCATGGCGCCTACCGCGGCCGGCGTGACCGGGGCGCGGGCGGCGAGCTTTGCCTGCTGGTTGACGATCTGGGAGGCCAGCTCGTCGCGGCCGGTCGCGCCACCCTTCAGCCTTGCGTCGCGCACCCAGCTCTCAACGTCCACGCGGCTCTCGCGCACTGCCCAGGTCAACAGCTCGTACAGCCAGTTGTCCGCCATGATGGTCTCTCCTTTTGCAGGCCATTCGGCACGGCGGGATTCGCATTCCTCCGCCCCGAATTGAGGACGCGAACTCTTTCGAGGGGTGAGCGGTGGGGAAGTCCATCAGTCGGTACGACGTCGCGCTTTTCACGCGGCAATTGGCCACGCTTGTCAACTCCGGCCTGCCCATCCACCGCTCGATGGAAGTGCTCATGCGGCAGTATATCCACGCGCCGCTGGGCCTCCCGCTGAGCCAGGTGCAGCGGGCGCTGGGGACGGGCCACCGGCTGGCCGCCGCACTCGCCCGTGAAGCCGATGTCTTCGACTCGATGTACGTGTCCATCGTGGCGGCCGGCGAGGCCCAGGGAAACCTCGACCGCACCCTGATGGAGCTCGCCTCCTACCTGGAAAAAGAGACGGCCCTGCGCGAGCGGGTGCGCAGCGCGCTCACCTATCCCGGGTTCGTCCTTGCGATCACGCTCTTGCTGACCTGGTGGATCTTCACGTTCGTCCTGCCCCAGTTCCAGCCGATGTTCCAGGCCCTGCCCGGGGGCGCGCCGTTTCCGACGCGCGTATTGATGCTGATCATCGCGGTCTGCACAAGGCCCTGGGCGATGGCTATCGTGCTGGGCGGCACGGCGGCCGGGCTCTTCCTTGCGCTGCGCTTTCTGCGCCAGCCCCGGGGCCGCGGCATGTGGGACCGGGCCAGCATCCACTTGCCGGTGTTCGGCAAGCTCAACCGCAAGGTGGTGATGACGCGCATCACGCGGAGTCTCGCCACCATGATGGGCTCGGGCCTGCCCATCATGGACGTGCTGCTTCAAACGGCGCGCACCTGCGGCAACGTGGTCTACCAGGAAAACCTCATGAAAGCGCGCGAGCACTTGAAGACGGGCGGATCCCTCGCAAAGTTCTTTGCCCAGCACCGCGACATCTACCCCCT
>VGFD01000169.1 GCA_016868975.1 Armatimonadota bacterium
GGGGGCCGTGCTCGCCGGGCCAGCGGGGGAGTGAGGGGGTGGGGCTGCAGGTGGTGGGCCGCAGCCAGCCAGGCACAGGAGCAACGCGAGGAGTAAAGCGGGCCGCACGGTGTCTACTTCGACCCCGGTGACCCGGTTGACTTCCCCGTCGATTGACAAGGGGCTGGATGGCTTCTACAATGCAGCATGTGTTTTCAAGTCCAATTTCGTACGAGGTGATCGTGATTGGCGCCGGCCATGCCGGGTGCGAGGCCGCCCTGGCCGCCGCCCGCATGGGCTGCCGCACCCTGGTCCTGACGCTCAATCTCGACACCATCGCGCGCATGCCGTGCAATCCGTCCATCGGGGGGCCGGCCAAGGGGCACCTGGTGCGCGAGATCGACGCCCTGGGCGGCGAGATGGGGCGGGCTGCCGACGCTACCCACGTGCACATCCGCATGCTCAACACCGGAAAGGGGCCCGCGGTGCAGGCCCTGCGCGCCCAGGCGGACCGCAACGAGTACAAGAACTACCTGAAGGGCGTGCTGGAGCGCCAGGATAGCCTGGATCTCATGCAGGACACCGTCGAGGAGATTCTGGTCGATGAGGCGCGCCGCGTGACCGGCGTGCGCACGCAGACCGGCTGGGTGTACCGATGCCGCGCGCTGATCGTCACCACCGGGACGTTCTTGAACGGCCTGTGCCACATCGGGCCGGTGCAGTTCGCGGCCGGCCGCCAGGGCGAGCCGCCCTCCGTGGGGCTGTCGGATTCTCTGCGCGCGCTGGGACTGGAACTGGGACGGCTCAAGACCGGAACGCCGCCGCGGGTGAACAAGCGCAGCATCGATTTTGCGAAGTGCACCGCGCAGGACCCGGACGAGGGCTGCCTGTCGTTTTCGTTTGAGGGGCGCGAGCGCCCGCCGGAGCGGCAGTTGTCGTGCTACCTCACCTACACCACGCCGCGCACCCGCGAGGTGATTCTGGCCAGCCTGCACAGATCTCCGATCTACAACGGCAGCATCGACAGCAAGGGGCCGCGCTACTGTCCTTCGATTGAGGACAAGATCATGCGCTTTCCCGACAAGGAAGTGCACCAGGTGTTTCTCGAGCCCGAGGGATTCGACACCAATGAGGTGTACGTGCAGGGAATGTCCACCAGCCTGCCGCTGGACGTGCAGACCGAGATGATCCGCACCGTGGTGGGACTGGAAAATGCCGAAATCATGCGCCCGGGCTATGCCGTGGAGTATGATTTCGTGTATCCCTCGCAGCTCGATCACAGCCTTGCCGTGCGTGGCGTGGACGGACTTTTTCTGGCCGGACAGATCAACGGCACGACCGGTTACGAAGAGGCCGGCGCGCAGGGAATCATGGCCGGCATCAACGCGGCGCGGCGGATTCGCGGCGGGCAGCCGGTGATACTGGAGCGCTCGCGGGCCTACATCGGCGTGTTGATCGACGATCTGGTGTCGAAGGGGACCAGCGAGCCGTACCGCATGATGACATCGCGCGCGGAATTTCGGCTGGTGCTGCGCCAGGACAACGCCGACGAGCGCCTCACGCCCATCGGTCGCAGTTGCGGCTTGATTTCCGACGCGCGCTGGGCGGGATTTGAGAAGCGGCTGCACGCACTGGAAGAGACCGAAGCCTGGCTGCGCGCCCGCCGGGTGAAGGGATCCGAGAGCAAGGCGTTCCGCGCCGTGCTGGGGATGGAAGTGTCGCCCGGCGCGGTGGCGGTGGACGTGCTCAAGCGTCCCGGAATGTTGTACGGGCCGCTGCGCCAGGTGCTTTCCGACGCGCCGGAGGTGGATGGCGAGACGGTGGCGCGCCTTGAGGTGCGGGTGAAGTACGACGGGTACATCGACCGCCAGCGCCAGCAGATCGACCAGTTCCTCAAGATGGAGGACGCACTGCTTCCCGACGATACGAACTACGCGACGATGCAGTTCCTGTCCATGGAGGCGCGCGAGAAACTGGGCCGGGTCCGACCTCGCTCGCTGGGCCAGGCGTCGCGCATCTCAGGTGTTTCGCCCTCCGATATTTCCATGCTCATGGTGTGGCTCGAGCAGCGTCGCCTTGCTGGCTGAAGCGGCGGCGGGTCTGGGGTTTTCGCTTTCCCAGAGCGAGGTTGCGGTGCTGGAGCGTTACCGGGAAATGCTGCTTGCCGCGCAATTCAACGTGATCGGCTACGATGCTCCCGAGGACGTGGATCGCCACCTGCTGGTCGACGCGCTCGCGGCATGGCGGGTGTTGCCGCGGTATGGCGCGCTGTCGATCGTGGATCTGGGCACCGGCGGCGGCGTGCCGGGAATTCCGCTGGCGGTGACCGGGCCCAATCATCATTATTTGCTGGTGGATTCGCGGGAGAAAAAAGTCACCTTCGTTCGTGCTTGCGCCTCGGCGCTCGGGCTGGACAACGTGGTGGCCCAGGCGGCGCGCGCCGAGGACCTGGGCCGCTCGGACCTGCACCGCGAGCAGCACGACGTGGTGGTGGCCAAAGGGTTGGCGCCGCTCAACGTGCTGCTGGAACTGGCGGTGCCGCTGCTCAAGCCGGACGGGCGGCTGCTGGCCTGGAAGGGCGCGCGCGGCGAGGAAGAGATATCCGCCGCGGCGGGGGCCACGCGGGCGCTGGCGGTGGAGGTTGAGCGCGTGGACGGGTACGACGGCGCAAAGTTGCTGGTGGTCGTGCGGCGCGTGGGCAGTCTGGCGAAAACCTATCCCCGCAAGCCGGCGCTGATGCAGAAAAAGCCTCTTTAATTGAATTCTTGGCGGTGATGCGGACCAGCATCTCGCGTGCCGGATCGAAGACGTAGAGGCGGCCAGTAGGGCGAGCCGGCCAGTAGGGCGAGCCGGCCAGTAGGGCGAGCCGGCCAGCACGACGTGGCGCGCGGTCTGCTGCAACGCGCTCGGTTCCACCGTGTACGCGTGCGGTAACACGCCGCATGTCCATCCCTGTTGGTGATAACCCGGCACCGCCCGCTGAAAAGAAAAAGGGAGGCCGTTCGCGAAGTCACCCGACGTGCGCGATCACCAGAGCATCGACCGCCGCAGCCTCGCGCTGGCCCAGGCCATCGTCGCCAAGATTGACGCCAATCCGATGCCCGGCGTGCATCTGGCGCTATCGAACATCACGCGCTGGTGCGCCGATCATGACGTCCCGTGCTACCTCGAGTGGCGCGAAATCCTGCAACGCCCCTGGCCCGAGGTCCGCGCAACCCTGCTCGACGACACGGAGGAAGGCCGCCGCTTACGCCAGAGCAACCCGTTTGCCGGGGTACTGACCCCTCACGAGCGCTGGGCGATCTACCGGAGTTTCGATGAAGCGTCATGAGGTAGAGCACATTCTTCGCGCGGCAGGAGCAATCACCAATGAGCGCCGCATGGTGGTGGTGGGAAGCCAGGCGATCCTGGGACCTCTCGCCCTCCCGCCGGAAGACCTTACCCAGTCCAACGAGCTGGACATCTACCCGGACGAACACCCCGAGAAAGCAGACCTGATCGACGGCTCAATCGGCGAGTTGTCCCCGTTCCACAACACCTTTGGCTATTATGCTCACGGCGTGGGTCCGGAAACCGCGCGTTTTCCGCGGAACTGGCGGGCCCGTGCGATGACCGTTTCGAACGCCAACACCCAGGGAGTTGAAGGAACCTTCCCGTCGCTGGCTGACCTCGCGATCAGCAAACTTGCGGCCGGGCGACCGAAAGACCTCGATTTCGTGCGCGCCATGCTGCGTCACCGGGTAGTGGAGGCCAGCGAGATTGAGTCGCTCCTGAGCGAGCTCGATGAGCCGTGGATGACCGTGACCCGAAGTCATCTGAGGGTCTGCGAGCGACCGTAGATCATCCCCGCGGTTCTCGTGATTCACCGCTCCGATGGCCCGTGGGGCTCGGCGAGGATCTCGTCTTCTTCCAGCAGCTCTTCGAGGATCTCAATGGCGTCGATGGGCTCCTGGTCTTCCATCTGCTTGAGCACGTCGGACGGCAATTGTGTGGCCAGGAATTCCTCGCGGACCTCGTCGCGGGCCAGCAGGCGCTCTACCTCGTTGCACAGCATCACCGTGGCCTGCGGAACTTCGGGGGCGCGGGCCACCTGGCGGGCGAGGTCCACCGTGCGGCGCAGGCAGCGCACTAAATCACCCTCGTCGAAAATCACCGTGGCGCGCAGCTCCTCCCAGGAAATCCCGCGGGCCCACATCTGCGCGAGGCCGACGTAGATCGGATTCACGATGACCGGGACGTCCACCTGGTGGCGCCGCTGCAAACGATCCACCACGCGCGCGATGCTCACCACCTCGCGCAGCGCGTCGTCCGCCGACTCGGTGGGCGTGTCGCCCACCGGATCCATGCGGCGCGTTTCCTCGGTGATTACCGCGGTCAACACCGCCGCCGCGTCTTCGGGGTGCAGGTCGTCAATAATTCCCGAGCGGATGACCTCGCACAAAAACAACACGTTCGTCGCGCGGAGCGCCGCCGCCATGCGCCCGGCCGCGGTGGGGACGCTCTCCTCGAGATAGCCGGCGTCTTCGAGCACCCAGGACAGGCTCTCGAACTGATCCCGGTACGGCGTGGTGATGCGCCGCACGCGCCGCGCCATTTCCGCGCGCTGGTTCTGCAGGCGGCGCACGTCGTCGTCCTGGCGGCCGCAGGGCTCCTGCACCGGGCAGCCGTGGCACGGCAAGGCGCGCGCCTCGTTGAGCAGCGACGCGGCCCGCTCGGTCAACGCGTCCACCGCGCCCCCGCTCGCGCCGCCGCGGCGCATTCCCTTCGCCTGCTTGCGAGACGCGCGTAATTGCTCGTAGAGCGATTTATAGCGGCGCAGATCGCCCGGCTCGTCCGGACACATCCGCTCCGAGCGCCGCGCGATTTCGCGATCCATCGCCAGCACTTCTTCACTCATCCCGGCCTGCGACCGATTCGCGAGGAACTGGCCGAACGAGCGCTCCAGCAACTGGTAGCACTCCTTTGGAGAGTGCCGCTGCAAGAGGTTGAGCACCATTCCGTAGGAGGGCGTGAACTGGCTCACCAGCGGATCCGGCCGCGCTCGGGCGAGGCGCGCGGTGTCCTCGACCGTCTCGCGTGGATGGCTGACCACCACCACGTTGCCCACGACGTCCATGCCGCGCCGCCCGGCCCGCCCGGACATCTGCAGGAATTCCGACGCGGTCAAGTGCCGGTGCCCCTCGTCGGAGCGCTTGCTGATCGCGGAGATGACGGTGCTGCGGGCCGGCATGTTGATCCCCGCGGCCAGTGTCTCGGTGGCGAACACCGCTTTCACCAGCCCGCGGTTGAAGAGCCGCTCCACCAGGGATTTCCAGGATGGCAGCAGCCCCGCGTGATGCGCCGCCACGCCCACGTACAGCAGCCCCAGGTGGGGATGCGAGGAAAGGGTAGGATTGGCGGCGAGCGCCTCATCGATGGCCGCGCGCAATTCGTCCTGTTCCTGGAGCGTCAGGGTCACCGAGGCTTCCGACCTGCGCAGCGCCTCCTCGCAGCCCTTTCGTGAAAACACGAAGAAAATGGCCGGCAGCATGTCGCGCTTGTCGAGCATCGCGCACACCTCGTCCATTTCCGGGCGCGGGATTCCTTCTTCCTTGCGGGAGCGATCCCCGCGCAGCCGGCCGCCCCGCCGGGCCGCCGCCGCGGCGCGCGCCTGCTGGGTGATGCCGGCCAGCGCGGGATTTAATTTTCCGCCTTTGTCGAGCAGCCGGTACATGTTGCTCTTCACAAAGAAATAATGGCGCAGCGGAACCGGGCGGTGATCGCTCCAGGAGAGATCGGTGGGGCCGTGCACGACGCTCATCCAGTGGCGCAATTCCTCGGCGTTGGCGATGGTGGCCGAAAGCGCCACCAGCTGCACGCTGGGCGGCGCGTAGATGATTGACTCCTCCCACACCGTGCCGCGCTCCACGTCATTCATGAAATGGCACTCGTCGAGCACCACGAAAGCGACTTTTGCCAGGTTGCGGCTCACTTCGCCCAGCGTAGTGCCGTACAGCATGTTGCGGAAAACCTCGGTGGTCATCACCACCACGGAGGCGTCACGCTGCACGGACACGTCGCCGGTCAACAGGCCTACCCGGGACACGCCCAGCGACGCTCGGAAATCGAAAAACTTCTGGTTGGAGAGTGCCTTCAGCGGCGTCGTGTAAAAACAGCGAAGGCCCTGCGCGAGGGCCTTGTGCACGGCGTATTCGGCGACCGCGGTTTTTCCCGCGCCAGTGGGAGCGCAGACGACGACGTTGTGTCCGGCGTCGATGGACGCGATGGCTTCCCGCTGGAACGCATCAAGGGGGAAGGGGAACAGCTGCCGGGGATCGATCGCGGAAGAACCTTCAAGGGTCACGGCGACCCTTTCGGCAGAGCACGACCCTAGCCCTTGGAGCAGGACGCGGGACCTGGATCTAGAATAGAATTCAATATCAATCCCCTCCGGACAGAAGAAGGTGCACGCCCATGGGCAAGATCCTGGCCATCGCGAATCAAAAAGGCGGTGTGGGCAAGAGCACGACGGCCATCAACCTGGCCGCCGCGCTGGCCGAGATGGGCCGTCGAGTGCTGGTGGTCGATGTTGATCCACAGGGAAATACGACCAGCGGTCTGGGGGTCGAAAAGGGCCTGTTGGAGCGCTGCGTCTACGACGCGCTGATCGCTGAGTGCCCGCTCGACGAGGTCATTCTGGAAACCAGCACGCCGAATCTCTTCGTCGCGCCGGCCACGCTTCGCCTGGCGGGCGCCGAAATCGAGCTGGTCACGGCCATCTCCCGCGAGTCGCGACTGGCCCGGGCCTTGCACAGTGCGCGCAAGCGGTTCCACGACATTTTCCTGGACTGTCCGCCCAGCCTGGGGCTGCTCACGGTAAACAGCTTGACGGCGGCGGATGCGGTGCTGATCCCCATTCAGTGTGAATTTTACGCCCTCGAGGGGCTCTCGCAGCTCAACAGCGTGGTCGAGCTGGTGCGCCGCCACCTCAACCGTGGGCTTGCCATTGAGGGCGTTCTGCTGACCATGTACGACGGTCGGCTGAACCTCACGGCGCAGGTGGCCGGCGAGGTCCGCCAGTTTTTCGGCGACAAAGTCTACCAGACGGCTATCCCGCGCAACGTAAAGCTCAGCGAGGCGCCATCGTTCGGCCAGCCGGCGCTGATCTACGATCCGCGCTCCCGAGGTTCCGAGGCGTACCGAGAACTGGCAAAGGAAGTGATCGAACGTGAGCAATCCCATCAATCGCAAGGCGCTGGGGAAGGGGCTGTCAGCGCTGATCCCGCAGGGCCCGGGGAACGGCGCGCCGCCCTCCAGCCCATCCCCGGGCGGGACACTGCTGCTCGACGTTGAGCGCATTCTTCCCAATCCGCTGCAGCCACGTCGGCACTTCGACGAGGAAAAGCTGAGGGACCTGACCGCGTCGGTCCGCGAGCACGGAGTGCTGCAGCCGGTCATCGTCAGCAAATCGAACGGGCAATATCACCTGGTCGTTGGTGAACGCCGCTGGCGCGCGTCGCGAGCCGCCGGCCTCACGCAGATTCCGGTGGTGGTGCGCGAGTTCGCCGAGGCGGAGGGGCTGGAGGTCGCGCTTATTGAGAACCTGCAGCGCGAGGACCTCAACCCCCTCGAGGAAGCCGCCGCGTTTCAGTACCTGATGCGCGAGTATGGGATGAAGCAGGACGACGTGGCCACCCGCGTCGGCAAGAGCCGCTCGGCGGTGGCCAACACGGTGCGCCTGCTCAACCTTCCCCAGCAGATTCAGCACGATCTGCAATCCGGGGAGATCAGCGCCGGCCACGCGCGCGCCCTGCTGGCCCTGGAGGATGAGGGGCTGCAACGCAAGATCTGGACGCGGGTCAAGCGGGCGCACCTGTCCGTGCGGCAGACCGAGGCGCTGGTGCGGCGCCTCACCGAGGCGCGGGGACACTCCGAGCAGCCCCCGACCCGCCGCCGCCAGGCGCCCGAGTGGGAGGACGTGGAGGAGCGCCTGCAGCGCCAGCTTTCCGCGCGGGTGCAGATCAAGCCGCGGGGCCGGAGCAGCGGACGCATCGAGATCCACTACACCTCCGGCGACGAGCTGGACCGCGTGCTCGATCAGCTGATGGGGCGCCGCGCCTGGATCCCGGCGCGGGATTGGAACGAGGAGCTGCTCTAGACGGGGGTCTGAGGGGGCGCCGAAGGCGACTCCCCAGGGGGCAGGTCCACTAAAGGGAGGGCATCGAGGGGACGCGAACACTCCCGCCCACTCTTCTGGAGGCACGCGATGGCCCACGTTGCCCTGTTCCGCAAATATCGGTCGCAGGATTTCGATCAACTCTCCGGTCAGGACCACGTCTCGCTGACGCTGCGCAATGCCATTCGGCTGCAGCGGGTGGCGCAAGCCTACCTGTTCTGTGGTCCGCGGGGCACCGGCAAGACCAGCTCCGCGCGGATCTTTGCGAAGGCGCTCAACTGCATCGGCCCGGATGCCGCCCATCCCCTGGCCGCGCCCCCGGATCAGCCCTGCAACCAGTGCCGCATCTGCCGCGCCATCACCGAGGGCTCCAGCCTGGACGTCACCGAGATTGACGCCGCGTCTCACACCGGCGTGGAAAATGTCCGCGAGGTGATCATCGAAAAGGCCGGCTTCGCGCCGGTCGAGGGCCGCCACAAGATCTACGTCATCGACGAGGTGCACAAGCTGTCCAACGCGGCGTTCAACGCGCTCTTGAAGACGCTGGAAGAGCCGCCTCCTCATCTCGTGTTCATCCTGGCCACCACTGATCCGCACGATCTGCCGGCCACCATCGTGTCCCGCTGCCAGCGGTTTGATTTCCGCCGCATATCCCAGCGCGATATTTTTGAGCGCCTCCAGTACGTCTGCGCGCAGGAGGGCTACGCCGCCGAGCCGGAGGCCTTGCAGATGGTGGCCGAGGCGGCGGACGGCGCGCTGCGCGACGCACTGGTGATTCTGGAGCAGGCGGCGGCCTTCGCCGACGGCCAGCTCACCGCCGCGAACGTGGTCACTCTGCTCGGCGTCACCGAGCGGGACGCCCTGTTTCGCTGTGCTGATCTTCTACTGGGGAGGGACGTCGAAGGAGCCCTGGCGCTGCTCGACGCGCTGCTCGCGGAGGGCAAGGATCTCGTGCAGCTCGCGCGTGACCTTCTGGGACACGTGCGCGCGCTGCTCATTGCCCGGGTGGCCGGCGATCCCCAGGGGATCTTGAAGGTAGGCGCCGAGCACCTGCAGCGGCTGCAGGCGCAGGCGCAGACCGCGGAGGTCGGCGAGCTGATGCGTCAGGCGCGCATTTTGATGGAGCTTGAGCAGGAGCTCAAGGATCCTGCTCACGCGCGGCTGAGCTGGGAAGTTGCCCTTATCCGCCTGACCGGCGCGGACGCGATCTCCGCTCCGGCAGCGCAGCGACAGCCGGTGGCCGCACCGCCGCCGAAGCCGTCCGCGCCGCCGCCGCAGGCGGCGCCCAGGCCGGCGCCTGCTCAAGATGAAATTCCCCCGTGGGACAGCCTTCCGGCCGCGCCCATCCCCGCACCGCCCACCGCCGGGTACGCGCCGGCGGCCGGCCAGCCGGCCCCCGCCGCCACCCACGTGGAGCGGCCGGCCCCCACGCCCGCGGCCGCTGGATTGACGCTGGAGTCTTTCCGTCGCGCCTGGGGAGAGCTGATGGACGCGCTCAAGCGCGAGGGCAAGGGCCCCCTCCGCGGCGTGCTTCTGGAATTCCGCCCGGTCGCGGTGCAGGGGGACGTCTGCGTGCTCTCCATCTCCCCCGGCCACGGCTGGCATCAGGACAAGATTGAAGCGGAGCGCCCCGTCTTGACGCAGCGCCTCTCCGCGCTGCTCAAGCAGCCGATCCGATTTCAAGTCGACTCGAGCGGGGGAGCGCCCGCAGCGGAGCCGCCGCCTGCGCCCGGCCTCGACGAGACGGCGCAGCACGTGCGCTTCGTGAGCGAGGCCAGCGATCTGTTCGGCGGAAAGATACTCTAGGCACAGGAGGGGCACCAAGCATGTCCGATTCGAGTCCCGCCAGGGACGATCAATCAGAAGCCGACGACGAAAAGCCAATCGCGGATCCGGAGGAAGCTGCCGCGCC
>VGFD01000170.1 GCA_016868975.1 Armatimonadota bacterium
GCACCTCGCGCGGCTTCCCGCGCTGGCTCTCCGGGGCCATCGCGTTCTCCAGGCGCGCGGCCTCTTCGGTCTTGCCTTCGGCGCGCAGCTTGTCGATGCGCTTTTGCAGGTCGTTCGGGGGATAGGTGAGCACGAGCTGCGCCGGTGGAAGGGCCAGCGAGCGCAGCGAAGCCAGGCGTTTCGGGATATCCCCGTCCGGGATGCGCTCCGGGTAAAGCTGCGCGTCGACGTAGCGGGCCACGCCCATGGCCTGGACCCGAGCCACCTCCCCGGGCCGCGGACCGTAGCCGGTGCGGTTGAGGACGTGGATGACGAGCGCCTCGCTGTCCGCGGCCAGCACGGGCTGCGCGACGCTCAGGAAGAGGAGGGCCAGAAGGAGGCGAGCCATGGGCGGATCCTTTCGGGATGCGGGTTGGCCCCCCTGTGAACAAGGCGGGGCGGTGGGGACACTTGTTACTGAGCTCAGGAGGCGCGCAAATGTTTCAAACAGGAGCAAAACCCTTCCCCTCCGCGTTGTGTTTGTGGTATCTTGTTGACACGCCGCGTGTCGACGGGCGTGTTGAGAGGATTTCAAGCATGAGTGTGGGTCCGGCCGTTTGCCGGCGCGTGTACGAGGAAGGTGAGGCGCCCGCGGGCAAGCGCACGACGCGCAAGTTCGTGGCGATCGGCGATTTGCACGGGGATTTCCACCGCCTCGTGCGCCTGCTTGAGGAAGAGAATGTCCTCATTCGCGGGACCAATGCGTGGAATCCGCAGGCCTGCAACGTCGATCTGATTTTGATCGGCGACTACGTGGACTGGCGCGGCGAGCCCCTCGAGGGCGCGGGCGAGCCGGTCGACGCGTCCCGCAAGATTCTCGAGCTGCTGTTCAGCCTCGACCGGCAGACCCACGAATTGCGCGAGTTCTACGAGGATTTTGACGGACGCCTGTACGCGATGCGCGGCAACCACGATGAAATGATGCTCGACGCGCTGCGCATTTTTGACTTCATGCAGCCGCACGACGTGGACCTGATCACCCGCAACGCGCACCAGTACATGCTGCTCCGCAAGACGGTGTTATCCCTCGGATTGGCGCCGGCCCAGGTCGAGACCATCATGAAGTTCCTCAACTGGTACGTCCAGGGCGGCCGCAACACCCTGGAGGGCTGGGGCACCATCGCCGCCTGGAAGGAAGCCATGGACGGCGAGCTGGGCGTCTTCCTGCGCGACCGCCTGCACCTGGGCGTGGTGGTGAACAACAAGATGTTCGCCCACACGGCGCCGGATCTGGCGGAATTCTGGCGTCCCATGGAAGACTTGATGCGGCTGCCCGCCGAGGATCAGCCGCGGCTGCGCGAGTCGTTCCTGTGGAGCCGCCGCCTGTGGGGCTTCGATTACTACAGCGGCACCCGCACCTCGCCGTTCTCGCAGGACGAGCTGGAGCAGATGCTGCGCGGCATGGGCGTGGAGGCGATCGTGGTGGGCCACACGCCGGTCACCACGCTGCAGGAGCCGTTCCGCGCATACGAGGGCAAGGTCATCAACATCGACCTGCACGGCATCCCGGGAAGCCAGGCGCTGGTGGAAGTGTACGACGTGGATCCCTCTACGGTCCGCGGCAACTCCGAGAAACCGGCTCAGGATGGCCGTTGAGGCGATCCGGGATTTCGCGCAGCGGGTCATTGGCAACGTAGAGCGCGTCATCCTGGGGAAGCACGAGGAAGTCCGTCTCGCCCTGGTCGCGCTGTTGTGCGAGGGGCACCTGCTGGTGGAGGACGTCCCCGGCGTCGGCAAGACGATGCTGAGCCGCGCGCTGGCGAAATCGCTGGGATGTTCGTTCGGCCGCATTCAATTTACCCCCGACCTGCTGCCCTCGGATATTATCGGGGTAACGATTTTCAACCAGAGAAGCGGCGAATTTGAATTTCGTCCCGGCCCGATTTTCAATCAAATCGTGCTGGCCGACGAGATCAACCGGGCGACGCCCAAGACGCAGTCCGCGCTGCTGGAGTGCATGGACGAGCGTCAGGTGTCGGTGGACGGTCTGCCGCGCCCACTGCTGCGGCCGTTTCTTGTGATGGCCACCCAGAACCCCATCGAGTATGAGGGGACGTTCCCGCTGCCGGAGGCGCAGCTCGATCGATTCTTCCTGCGGCTGCGGTTGGGCTATCCCTCCGCCGAGGCGGAGAAGGAAATGCTGCAGAAGCAGCAGTTGCACCACCCGATCGAAGATCTGGAGCAGGTGGTCACCGCCGACGAGGTGATGGCCATGCAGGCGCGCGTGCGAGAGATCCACGTGGAGGACAGCTTGCGCGAGTACATCGTGCGCGTGGTGCGCCAGACCCGCGAGTCGGCGTCGGTTTATCTGGGAGCCTCACCGCGGGGCTCGATCGCGATGTCGCGCGCGGCGCAGGCCCTGGCGGCCATCGAGGGGCGCGAGTACGTAGTGCCGGACGACATCAAGGCCATCGCGGTGCCGGCGATCTCGCACCGCATCATCTCCCGCGCGAACGGCACGCGGGGGGACGCGACGTCGGATATTCTGCGGAATATCCTGGACGAGGTGCCGGTCCCGGCGTAGGTTGCGCTCGCCGATGTCAACCGAGCCGCCCAACAAACGGTTAACCGCGCACTGCGTGGTAATATTACCCTGCAATGCGCGGTTAACCGGAGGATTTATGGTAAGTCAGTCTTGAGTGTCCCTCGCTGAGTCACGTCTTGTGGATAAATTGTGGATATGATCGGAAATTATCCACAAAGGAATCGGGTGTCGGGCGGTGAAAATGGGCGCGCCTGATGGTCGTGCTTGTGTGCCAGTTTGATCTCCACTTGATGGAGCGTCCCTCCTCCCTGAAGGGGAAACGGCACGTGGTGCGCAGCCTGAAGGACCGGATTCGCAACAAGTTTGGCGTCGCAGTGGCGGAGGTGGGCAGCCAGGATCTGCTGCACCGCTGCGCGCTGGGGATCGCGGGGGTCTCCGAGAGCCAGGACGCGTTGGAGCCGGCGGTCGAGCGCATTCGATCGCTCATCGAGGGCGACGGGAGCGTCGAGATCATCCAGGAAGCCGTATACTTTGAGCGCTACTGAGTGATTGTTCTTTTTTCTCTGCTCACGCTCGTTCTCGGGCTGCTCATCTTTGCGGTGCAAAATCCCGATGACGTTGCTGTGCAGTTCCTGGACTTCAAGTTCAACGCCTCGAAAGTGTCGCTGCTCTTCGTATTTTTGTTTGTCGGCGCCTTCATCATGAACGTGTGGAACAGCTTCGGCGCCATCAGCGCGCGACGGCTGTACCGCGAGTTCGCCAACAAGATCAGCGAGCTGGAAGCGCAGGTGCGCGAGCGCGACGCACGCATCGCCCAGCTCGAGAAAAACGTGGCAGGGCCTGGGCCCGCCAGTGACGAAAAGTCTTCAAGCTGAGCGTCGCGCACTCAAGAGCCCACCGGGACATCAACGCACCCGGGCGCGACACGATCAACGCACCGCGCACGGACCGATCGACGATCAGAAACTTCATTTGAGACCCGAATCCGCCCGCTGAAAGGGGACTCTCCATGACGCTCGCTCCGCCTCGCGTGTACGACCTTTATCCGCCACAGCCGCTCCTGGTGGGCCGCTTGCAAGAAGAGCTCGGCGTCTCGCCGGTGCTCGCGCAAATTCTGGCCAATCGCGGCCTCACCGTCACCGACGAGGCTTCCTCGCATCTCTTCGGGGGCCTCGACGACCTGCTCGATCCGGAACGCCTGGAGGGGATCGCCGACGCCGCGGACATTGTGGCCGGCGCCGTTTCCGCCGGCGAGAAAATTCTGGTGCACGGCGACTACGACGCCGACGGCGTGTCCGCCACCGCCGCCCTGGTCACGTTTCTACGCGACGTCGGGGCCAACGTTGAGGCCTACATCCCGCACCGCATCGATGAAGGCTATGGCCTGTCACGGGAAGGCATCGTGTGGGCCGGCGAGCAGGGCTTCCAGTTGATGATCAGCGTGGACTGCGGCTCAAGCAGCCCGCAGGAAGTCACCCTTGCAAGATCGCTCGGACTGCGGACGGTCATCACCGATCACCACCTCGTCGGCGCCACCATTCCCGAAGCGGACGCATTTGTAAATCCGCGCCGTCCCGGCTCCGAGTATCCGTTTCCGTCGCTGTCCGGCGCCGGGGTCGCGTACAAGCTGATCCAGGCCGTCGCGCGGCGGCTCGATCGCGGGGAGCCGCGCGATTATCTTGATCTGGTGACCATCGGTACGGTCGGCGACGTCGTTCCCCTGGTCGGCGAAAACCGCATTCTCGTGCGCGAGGGGCTCGCCATGATGAGCGGCCGTCCGCGCGCCGGCATCGGTGCACTGGCGCGCGTGGCCGGGCTTATCAACGACACGCCATACGGAGGCGGCGGATTGACCGCGCGCGACGTCGCCTTCCAGATTGCGCCGCGCATCAACGCCTGCGGACGTCTCGAGCACGCGCGCACCGCCTGTGACCTCCTGCTGGAGACGGATAACGACAAGGCCGAAGCCCTGGCCCGCGAAATTGACGAACTCAACCAGAAGCGCCGGGATATTGAATCCGCCCAGCGGGAAGACGCCGAGCGGCGCGTGCAAGAGCGCGGTGTCGAGGGGCTCGCCTGCATCGTGGAGGCCAGCCCCGACTGGCATGAGGGCGTGGTTGGCATTACCGCGAACCGCCTGGTGGATCGCTTCAACGTGCCGGCCCTCGTGTTGAGCGTGGGACAGGGAGGCATCGCGAAAGGCTCCGCACGCGGCCCGGCCAACCTGGATCTGTTTGCCACGCTCTCCGAGTGCGCGGATTTATTCATCCGCTTCGGCGGACACGCGCGCGCCGCCGGATTTTCCCTGCGCGAGGAAAATCTCGACGCGCTCCGCGAGCGGCTGCAAGAGGTGGTGGCGCGGATGTCCACCGCCCCCCAGCCGGCCATGAAAGCGGACGTTGAATTGCCGCTGCACGCGGCCGACGTGGAGCTCGCCGAAGAGCTGGAAGTGCTCGCGCCTTTTGGACACGGAAACGATCCGCCGCTTTTCCTGGCGCGCAACGTCCACACGCAGTGGATGCAACGCGTGAAGGAGCGGCACCTTCGCTTCGTCGCCTCGCAGGGAAATGCGCAGGCGCGCTGCATCGCCTTCGGATTTGGCGACCTCGACAGCGTGCTCAATTCTGGGGAAGTCTACGATCTGCTCTTCAACGTCGAGCTTGACACCTGGAACAACGAGCAGCGCGTGTCGGTGAAAGTGCGCGAGATTCTCACGCGCGACGGCCGGCCGCTGCGTGCCGTGAAGCCCACCGACGCGCCCCCGTCGCCAGCCGAGGACCGCTCGGCCGCCGGCCAGCAAGCCTCCTCCAACGGGCCCCGCCGCGCCACCGCACCCGCCAACGGCCGGCCCCGCGATTCGTGGGAAGCCGCCGTGCCCGCCAACCGTCCCCCGCACGATGCGGCCGCCTCGGCCAACGGCCGGCCCCGCGATTCGTGGGAAGCCGCCGTGCCCGCCAGCCGTCCCCCGCACGATGCGGCCGCCTCGGCCAACGGCCGGCCCCGCGATTCGTGGGAATCCGCCAGCGTGCGCCCGCCCGATTCCGGCGCCGCGCCCGCAGGCCAGCGCCCGCCGGCTCCGATTCCACATCCGCAGCAGCCCCCCGCGTTGCCCCCCATGCCCCCCGCCGCGGCGCGCGAATTTCGCGACGTCCGCACCGTGGAAAATCGCGGGCGCTATCTCGCCGACCTCATCCGCGAGGGCGGTCGGGTCAGCGTGGTGGTCCGCCGAGGGCTCTCCGACTGGGTCAATCGCATGGTCCGTGGGCATGACGCCGCCTCGCCCGGCAATTTCCGGGTGATTTCCTACGGCACCGCGGACCCCGAGATCCACGGCGCGGACGAGTGCGTGCTCTTCACGCCGCCGCCCTCGGTCGACGCGCTGGCCAGCATCCTGCGGCGCGCCGCCCCCCGCTGTCACGTGCTGTTCGGCGCCGCCGAGCTCGACGCGGAGGAGACGCTGGTCCGCTCCGTCGTGATGAGCCGCGAGCGCGTGGAAACCGTTTACCGCGCCATCCGCGCTCGCGCGCCAGAACGGCTGGTGGCGCGACAGGTGGACGCCGTCGTCGAGGGCATCGGACGGGTGGACGTGCGGCCGGAAACCGTGCGCGTCGTGCTGCGCATCCTCACCGAGATGGGGGTGGCTCGCGAAGCTGCGCGCGGCGTGTGGGAGTGGACCGGCGCGCGGGCGAAGCTGGAAGCCTCACCCACCTACCAGAAGTATGAGCGCCTGCTGGCGTCGTTCCTTGAAATGCGGAGGATCTTTGAAAGCGAAGCGGGTATCCTCACCGGCCGCCTGGCGGAGCTGGCCGGCAATGCCCAGCCCGCCCCGGGCTGAGGACCCATTTGGAGGCCCCGTGACAAGTCCCACCCAGACCGCCGAGGAATATCTCAAGCACCACATCCGCGATATCCCGGACTTCCCCATCCCGGGGATTCTTTTCCGCGACATCACGCCGCTGCTGAGCCACCCGGAGGCGTTTCGCCGCTCCATCGACGCGCTGGCCGCGCCGTTCGTGGGGATGGGCATCGAGCAAGTGGTGGCCGTTGAGGCGCGCGGCTACATCTTTGCCGCGCCCATCGCCTACCAGCTCAACGCCGGCCTGGTGCCGGTGCGCAAACCCGGGAAGCTGCCGCACCTCACCATCCGCCAGGAGTATGCGCTGGAATACGGCACCAACACGCTGGAAATCCACAGCGACGCGATCAAGCCGGGCCAGAAGGTCCTCATCGTGGACGACGTCATCGCCACCGGCGGGTCCGCGAAAGCCACCGTGGACCTCGTCCAGAAACTGGGCGGCACCGTGCAGGGGCTCGCGTTCCTGATCGAGCTGGAGTTCCTGAACGGCCGCAGGGTGATTGATCCGCTCTCCGTACATAGCGTCGTCAAATACTAAACCTGTAACAACTTCGCAACATAGTTAACATCCGCTGACCTTTCGAAGCCCGCGGGCATCGTGCATGATTGACTCACAGGGCGGTTACCGGGACTTGGATGTCCTTCCCTCAGAAGGCGCGATCCGCGACGCTGTCGGGTTTTCGGGTTTTCGAGGGGAGGAACGGCGCGCTCGCGCAACCAACATGTCACTGTCGCAAGGCGGTGACGGCATGGGACTGAGCGGCGCTTCGCGGGTTCTACGCCGGCCGCCGTGAGAGGGGATTCCGGTGAGAGACTCGGGGGAGAGCAGCAAGAGAAGCGAGCCTGTCAAGAGCGTCACGGCTCCGGCTCCCAGGCGCACTGAGAGCACCACTTCCAGCAAGGAATCGGTTGCCGAGAAGCGCGATGACGCGTCCTCGTCAAGCCGCGAGGCCTCCGCCAGGGGCAAGGTTCGCGAGCGGGACGCCGAGCCCGCCGAAGCGCCTGCCCGCCGTCGCCACGACTGGGGACGTGACGGCTTCGACCGCAGCCACGACATCGCCGAGGATGACGGCCGCGGCGCCGATCTCGCCCGTGCCATCCTGGGCGACGAAGAGTCTGACGAAGGCAAGCACCTGAAGAAGGTTGAGGACGCGGCAGCGTCGCGCCAGGATGAGGCCCGCGTCGCACGGGTCGAGGAGCCCGCGAAGGTCACCGACCCTGGTGCTGGCACCGAGCAGGGCAGCGACCGGACGCCCGGCCAGACCGACAAGGCGGCCGGTGAGTCAGAGAAGTCCGAGGGCGGTCCGCTCGGGTTCGTGTCGAGCGCCTTCCGGTTTGTCGCTGACGTGTTCAAGCCCGGTGGAGAGTCGGAAGCACAGGCCCCATCCAGCGGCCAGAAAAACGCCGCCGCTCAGCCTCCCGCAACCCCGACAACCGACCAGACCCGCTCCGAGCGAGAAAACCTCGCGGTCTGCTCCGTCCTGCCCGAGCAGCCGAAACCCCCGGAAAAAATGCCGCCCGTCCCGGGCGCCCCCAATGACCAGCAGGCCGAGTACCAGAAGTGGTACGAAGGCCTTCCCGAGCAGGACCGGCGTTTCGCGGCCAACTACGTTTCGCAACAACCCCGCGAAATGTCCGCCGACGACCGCGACAAAATGATGGCCGCGCTTAAAGTTCCCGTCGAATACGACTCGTGCAATCCCGCCGAGCTGGACAAATTGCGGGCCGGCACCGTGGACTCCCTGCGCACGCTACCCAGAGAAAGCATCGAGCAACTCGACGGCGTCGTGCTTGCCGATCCGGCGCGCCTTAAGGAAGCCACTCAGGAAGTGACCGACGGCGGCGCCCGCCTGCCGTCCTTCTTGAGCCGCCTGAACGACGAAATCGACGCCGCGCGCGGCACCAGCCTGTACAAGGAAATGACCGAGCACGGCCACCCGGCGATTTACGACACGCAGAGCAACAAGATGCTGCTCACCACCGACATTCTCAACGAGTCAACGCCCAGGCTGTCGGAAATTCTCCACCATGAGATGGCCCACGCGCACGCCGATAAAATCCTCAGCGAAAAGGGCACGGACGGCCGCAACCTGGGGTTCGGCACCGAGGTCGTGGGCTCGTTCAAGGACGCGACCGCCACGCCCGACAAGCGGGCCCAGACTGAGGGCGCGCTGGCCAGAGCCTACCAGGAGGTGGGCTGGAGCGAGGCGGACGCGAAACATCGGGCCGAACACGCCCTGGAAAATCCCGGCGAGTATTACGCCAGCTACAAGAGCCTGTTCGAGCGCGGCGGCGCCGGCCAGGCCGAGTTGTCCAGGGTCGATCCGCGAATGGCGGCGCTGCTTGACGCGGAGAAAAACAACCGGCTCAAAACCAACGAAGAGTTCGTTCGCACCGCCGATCCGAAGGTGCTCGACAGGCTGTTCCCTCCGAAAGAGTCGGAAACCACGCCGGCCAGGCGGCTCGACGAGACTGACCGCAACTATCGTGACCGCATCTCAGCTTCGGAATTCGAGACAGCTATGATGTCGCGGCTGCGGGATTCTGGAATCCTGATGGGGCACCAGCCGTCCGTCGGTCGCGACCCCCACAATCCGCCCGCCACTACCACCCAGGCAAGGCCGGATCAGCCGGGCATCGAGACCCTCGAGGGCACCACCGGAATCCAGCCGATCAAGAATCCCAACGACGGCGCGCCGGCCCCTTCAACGCAGGCGGCACCGCCCGTTCAAGCACAGGAATCCGCACCCTCGACAATTCCACCGGCCAGTGCGGGAACCCCGAGCACGACCACCAGTCCGCCGCCGGCCCCCTCCACGCCGAGCGCGCAGCCCACCTACAGCGCGCCAACCACGTATTCCTCATACGATTACACCGCCACGGTGAGGAATCCATATACCGTGTCGAGCGCGGACGTCATTGCCAATCCGGTCACCGGACAGCCGGCCGCCATCGACGCCAGCGGCATGTTAAATATGGGTGGCCTGCGCGACGTGATCGATCCGTCGCTGATGAAAACCGTCAGCGAAATGTTGAAGGGCGATCTGGCGCTGATGCAGGCCGACCCGGCCTTGATGCGGCTCTTGCAGGAATCGGCCGGCGATCCGCAGGTGGCGCTGCAAAAAATCATGACGCACCTTTCGGAAAACCGCGCTCCCGGCTCGGGTCTGCCGGCCGCCACCACGCCATTTTCCATGGATACGCCGGAAATGCGGCTTTTGCAGCAGCAACAACAACCGGCCGTGCCTCCGGCCGAGGACGCCGCCCGCGTGGCGCCGCCCCGGATTTCCCCGCAGGATATCGAAAAAATGCTTGGCCAGACGTTCCAGAACCTCGACGGGCGCAAGGCTACCATCGAAGATTTCCGGAGCATGGCGCAGATCACCGGACAGCGCGACGGCGCGCTTCGCGTCGGCGATGCGTTCGAAGCAGTGGTTTCCGGCAAGGACGGCCCCCAGCGCCTGATGGACATCATGCAGCAGGCCACCTCTCGGCCGGAATCCGCGTCCGCATTTTCCCAGGTCATGGCGAACGTCGCGGAGGCGCACCCGGCGCGCACCGTGGGCACGCTCCTCCTGATGACGGACGCGCCCGGCGGAACCGATACCCTCGCGAAATCCTTCCACGC
>VGFD01000171.1 GCA_016868975.1 Armatimonadota bacterium
GGTCTTTGGCCAGGATCTCGCGCGCACGCCGGCATCCGTGAAGGACGCCTCGCTCGCCGTTGAGGCCTGGACCGTCCTCAAGCGCGCCCTCATCGAAGAGTCTCTCAAGGAGAAGCTCCCCGACTTCTCCGAGGGCGCCGGCGCGCCCGCGCTGCAGAAGCTGGCGCCGTCGACCTACGTGTCGCTGATGTCGGAGCTGGCCGCCTCGACCCACGCCCGGGTGCGGCGCCGCGCGGTGGCCTCGCTGGCCAGGGCGCGCGGGCCCGCCGTGACCGCCATCCTGGTGCGCGCCCTCAAGGACAAGGATCTGTCGGTGCGCATGGAGGCGTGCGCGATTCTCGGCGCGCGCGGCTCGCGCGGCGTCCTCCCGGTCTACGGGAAGGCACTCAAGATGAAGAATCGCGACGCGCGCTACCTCGTGCTGCAGTCGATGAAGCGCGTGCCCTACAAGTGGATGGTGAACGGCCTGCGGCTCTTCCTCAAGGACCAGGACCCGTTCATGCGGGTGGACGCCTGCGAGGCGCTCTGCCGACTGGGCGACGAGAAGGGCTTCATGGCGCTGCGCAAGGCGATGCGCCACGGCGACAAGTACCTGCGCTCCAACGTGTACGCGGTGGTGAAGGAATCGGCGGGCGAGCGCGTGGTTCCGATGCTGACCAGGGCCCTGAAGGACAAGGATCCCGCTAACCGCCTGTTTGCCGCGGTCTACCTCGCGCGCCTCAACAGCGCGCGCGGTCTGGCCGTGCTCAAGCAGAGCCTGCTGCGCGGCGAGCCCAACATCCGCTTCACCGTGGTCGACGCGCTGGCTGCGCTCAAGGACAAGCGGGCGCTGCCGGTGCTCCGCCTGGCCCTCAAGGACCGCGACGGCAACGTGGCGGTGAGCGCCGCGGAGGCCCTGTTCGCGCGGGGGAGCGTGGCCGGTGCCGGGACCGTCCGCAAGGCGTTGACCAGCAGTGACGTGAAGGTCCGCCTGCGCGCGGTGGCCGCCGCAAAGGCCGGGAATACCGCGGCCGGCGTCGCGCTGCTCCAGGAGGCGCTGGGGGATCGCTCGCGGCTGGTCCGACTGGCCGCCGTGGAAGCGCTCTCATCCCTGAAGGAAGTGAAGGACCGCGACCGCCTGCGCGCCACCATGCGCGACGGCGACCGCAGCGTGCGGGTGGCCGCCGCCATCCTCCTGGTCCACGTGGGAGACCGCGAGGCCGTCGAAGTGCTCACCAGGTTCGTGCAGCCCGACGCGGCGGAGCGCGACGAGACCGCGCGCGCGCTGGAGCACGTGAAGGCCAGGGAGGTCGTGCCCTTCCTGCAGGTCCTGGCAACCCAGGGCGCCGACAGCGACCGGCTCCGCGCGGTGCGCGCCCTGGGGCAGATCGCGGCCGGACCGGCTGCCGAAGCCCTTGGCGCCATCGCCCGCACGGACGCCGACGAGCGCCTGCGCCTGGCGGCGGTCGAGTCGCTGGCGGACATCCACACGGATCTGTCCACCTATCTCCTCAAGGGACTCCTGAAGGAGGGCACGCCGGAGCCGCTGCAGCGGGCCGCCGCGTCCATCCTCGGGGATCGTGGCGTCGCCAGCGCGCTGCCGGTGCTGCGCAAGGCCGCCGCGGAGAACGACGTGCGTGCCGCCCGCGCCCTCTGCAAGATGGGCGACGCCAGCGGGGTGGACGTCTACCGGCAGATCCTCACCGCGCCCGACCTCGCCGAGCGGATCGAGGCGGCGGTCGTGCTCTACCGGCTGGAGAGGGTCTAGAGCCGCGAAGCGGGCGGTAAACGGACGGGAACAGGCCGCGAAGCAGGCCGTGAAAGGAGGGGTGGCGCCGGCTGTGCCGGCCCGTGCCTAAACTTTCAGCGTGATGACCGCGATCTCCGGGCGGCAGTTGAAGCGGATCGGAATCAGCACGCTGCCCAGCCCGCGATTGGTGAAGCACAGCGTGCGCCCGGCGCGTCCCCAACCGACGGTGAAGGGGCGCGCGGCGGGGCGGCGCGTGACCCGCATGATGGCGCCCAGCACGGGGAGGCGCACCTGCCCTCCGTGGGTGTGTCCGGAGAGGACGAGGTCTACCCGGTCGGCGGCCTCCTCCATGATATCCGGAGAATGGGCCAGCAGCACGCGAGGACGACCGTCGTCGGCCACGCCTTCCAGCGCGCGATTCAGATCGGCGCGCTGCAGGTGGGGATCGTCCACGCCGACCAGCCACAATCCGTCACCGATCGGGCGGTGCGCATTGTTGAGCACCGTGATGCCGCTGGCTTCCAGCGCCTCGGTGAGCAGGCGTCCGCTGGCCCAGTGGTCGTGATTGCCGAGCACTGCGAACACGCCGTGGCGCGCTCGCAGGTGGCCCAGTCCGCGGGCGCACGGCTCGATGTACTCGCGGAAGTGGGTGATGAGATCCCCGGTGAGCACGATGATGTCCGGCTCCAGGGCATTCACCCGATCGAAGGTGCGTCGCATCCACTCGGGGCGGGTATAGGCATCCCAGTGCAAGTCCGACAGGTGTACGATGCGGAAGCCGTCCATGCTCTCTGGAAGGCCGGGCAGGGTCACCGTGCGACGGGTGGTTTCCACCCAGCGGCGCTCCCAGAGCACCCCGTACGCCAGCGCGGCCGCGGCCGCCAGCCAGGGGAGAGGCGCCAGGCGCGGGTCCAGCATCCAGCAGAACGCCGACGCCGTCAGAAGGAGAAGAAGCGCGAGGGCGGCAACGATCGCATAAAATTTCCGTTTGCGCACGCGGGGCCAGAACAGCATTCGGGTGCGTTCGACGGGCCTGAGCACACGCCTTCCGGCTGAAAGGCTGCACTGTTTGCGAATCATCCTGGCCTCGGCCAGTCCCCGCCGAAAAGACCTCCTGACGCAGCTTGGAATTCCGTTCGACATTCAAATTCCCACGGTTGACGAGGCAAAACTCATGGCGCTCATGGGGCCCGGGCCGTTCTCCATCAGCCAGGTCGCGGAGATGGTCACCCGGCTGGCGGTCTCCAAGGCCGAGCAGATCTCGTTTCGACAAGAGGAAGAGCCGGCCCTGATCATCGGCGCGGACACGGTGGTCGTCAGGGACGGCCGCATTCTGGGAAAGCCGACGAACAAGGCGCACGCGCGACGAATGCTCCGCTCGTTGTCGGGGCGCGTGCACCAGGTGCTCACCGGGGTCGCGCTGATACAATATCCCGGCCCGCTCATCCAGGTGACGACGGCGCTCACCAACGTAAAATTTCGCACGCTCTCGGAAACCTTGATCGATGCCTACGTGCGCACCGGAGAACCAATGGACAAGGCCGGCGCGTACGGCGCCCAGGCCCGCGGCTCGGTGCTTATCGAGGCCATCGAGGGGGATTATTTCAACGTGGTGGGGCTCCCGCTGATGCACCTGTGCAAACTGCTCGAAGAGTTCCAGATTCCGGTGTGGACGTTCTGGAATACGCGGTAGCGACTTGACGCACTCGGTACCAGGCGGTCAGCAAAGTGTGACACTCCACCCTGTGTGGTGTCAGCGCGTGACACTCCACGCGGTGTGGTGTCACGAGTTGTGATACCCATCTTCTCAGCCCAGCATGCCGCCCAGGAACAACTGGCCGCTCTGCAGGGCCGGGAGGTGGTTAGGCGCCTGGAACCAGGCCTCGCAGGCCGCGCCCACCTTGCGCATGCGATCCTCGTGGCCGGGCGCCAGGAAGACGTAGAAGCGCCACAGGTCGCGGTGCTTGTCCAGGAGCACGTCAATCTCGGGGACGTTCAACGCATCCAGGGACCTCGGCGGGCCGCTGTCCACCCGCACCCGCACCCGCGCTTCCTTCAGCGCCATGCGATCCGAGGGACAGTACACGATCAGCTCGCCTTCCTTCAGCTTCAGCCTGCGGGTGAGCGCCTGCTCGGCCTCCTCGCGGGCGGCGCGGTTGTAGTGGTAGGTGGCCACCAGATCTTTCAGTCGCTCCTCCCCCGCCCTGCGCGTGAGGACGTACGCGCGCTTGTACAGCCGGTGCGAAGCGAAGTGCGCCAGCAGCCGTCCGATGACCGGATCCTTGCCGTACTTTTCCTCAAGCAGCATCAGCAGCCGATCGTCGGTCAGCCCGTTCAGCGTGTCCAGCAACAGCCCCTGATTCACCGCGCACTCCACGGCCCGCGAGATCATGGCCCCGGACGCGGTCTTGGCGTGGTGATAATACACCCGCTCCGAGAGAAAATACCGCTGGCGCAGCAGGTTCACCACCTCCGACACGGCGTCGGCGCGGATGATTCCCGCCTTCTGCGCTTCCAGGTAAAGACCTTGCGCGTCCATGCGGAAATAGCGGAACAGCCGCTCGTCATATCCGCCGCGCAAGCCGCAGAAATACGAATCGCGCGCAAGATAATCGAGAAGATCCGCGCAAATCGTGCCGGAAACAATATCTCGGGCCGCTGGCGGACCATCGCCGCACAGGATGTCGCTTACCGGCCCCAGCAATCCGAGGCGCTCCAACGCCTTTCCCAGCGCGCCGCGCCGCAAGAATGCGCGCTGCCGCTCGGGCACGTCGTGGCGCTCGAAAATGTGGCGCTCGTCCTCAAAGGTGTGCCCGAAGGGGATGTGCGACACGTCGTGCAGCAGTGCGGCCGCGAAAATGGCCCGCCGCTGTTCCTCGGAAAATCCGCCGAGATCGTCCACCATGCGGCGCGCCAGCCAGCACGTCCCCAGGCTGTGCTCGAAGCGCGTGTGTACCGCGCTGGGATAAACCAGCGAGGCCGTCCCTAGTTGCTTGATGCCGCGCAGCCGCTGAAATTCCGGAGTGTCGATAAGCGGAATTTCCAACTCGGCGTCCAGCGCGATGTCCCCGTGAATGGGGTCGCGGAATATTTTACCGCTAATGGTGCCCTCCGCCCGCCTTCACCGCCGGCAGCGACCACAACAGCACGGCGCCGTCGCTGCCCAGCGTCATCAATTTGCGCCCGTCGTGGCTGAACGCCATGTCGAGCGCCGCGCCGTCGTGCCCGCGCAGGGTGACGGCGCGCTTGCCGGAGGCCACCTGCCAGAGCACGACTTCCGACACCACGTCCGACTCGGCGGTGGCCAGCAGCCCGCCATCCGGCGATAGTGCGGCCACGTGCGCGTTGGGCGGCGCCGCGACGCCCTCGCAGGTCTTGCGGCCGGCCACGCCGGACGAGACGAGCAGCATTTTGTCGCCCGATTTTGAGAAAACCAGCTCATCGATGGGCGGGCGCGATGGAAACACCAGAATCTGTTTCTCGAAGCGCGGCTCCCAAAGCTCCATCGTGCGCGAGCCGACCACGAGCTGCGAGCCGTCCGGAGAGAACTGGATGAGCGGTCCCTTCGCCGACATCATCTCCATGGTTTTTTTGTGCTCCCCGGTCTGGGAGTCGTGGAAGGCGACGAGAGATTTTTCCTTTTCGACGTGCAGCCACGCGATGGTGTCCTCAGTGGGGTGAAACGCCACCGCGGCGACCGGCTTCTCCGCGTGGTAGGTGTGCTTCAAATTGCCCTTCATGTCCCAGACGAGTATTTCCTTGCCGTTGCGGATGCCGGCCATCAGCAGTCCGTCCACGGAAGGGTACAGCTTCGTGATGCCCTCGCCTCGCTCCAGCGTTCCGACATCTGGATGCCCGACGCCCGCCCCGTCTGCATGGCGAGCTTCGTGATGCCCTCGCCTCGCTCCAGCGTTCCGACCGGCTTCGCGTCGGCGCTGGAGTACAGCGTGGGCGACGAAATGCGATCCTTGCGGTGGCGCCACGCTTCCAGCCAGGAGAGGGGCGGCGTGACCGGGCGCCGCTCGCGGACCAGCTCGTCGGGCGTCTTGTACCACTCCGGAATCAACAGGGCGCCGTTGGCCAGAAAAGTCACCGACTTGAGCCGCCGCCCAGGGTCCAGCGTATCCGATGACAGGCGGCGCAGGGAGGGCAGGGCGCGGTGCTCCAGCGTGCCGTCTGAGAGCGCCACGATCATCGTCTTCCCGTCCGGGGCGAAAGAGGCGCCGACAAATCGTCCCTTCGGCTTCACCAGGACCAGCGGCCTGTCAATCACCTCGCCGCCGGCGGGTCGGCGAAACAGATACCACTGGGCGCCAAGCACCAGCCCGAGCAGCAGCACAAAGCCGCACCCGAACACCAGCATGGGCTTGATGAGTGCTGCCAACCCCCTCTTACGGGGCGGCTCGTTTTCAATGGGAATCCCGCCCTGTGCGGCGGCGGGCGCCGCCGGGGCGCCGCCTTTCGTGCCAGCGGCACCGGCCGCCGCGCTCGGCGAGAGCGGTGCAGTGACCCCCTCGGGCCGGTTGGTTGACAAGCTGGAATTCCCCTTCGCCCGCCCAGATCAGGCTTGAGAAGAAAATTCCCTCAGAATGGCAAATGCCCCTTTCGGGGCATCTACGACCAACGTCTCCGGTCGCGCCGCTGCCCGGACTATCCGAACAGCCGCAGCACGGTGGAGGCGTTCGCGTTCCCCTGGGCCACCATCGCCAGGTTGGCCTGGTTAATGATCTCCGAAACGGCGCGGTTGGCGGCTTCACGTGCGATGTCCGCGTCGCCCAGGTTGGCCCGCGCGCCGGCGGTGGAGGTCAGATTCTGGCGCTGCAGGTCGAGCGTCCGCTCCAGCGTGTTGTTGTAAGCGCCCATGTTCAGATTGGCGGCGCCCACCTTGTCGAGGGCCTTGTCCGCCATGCTGATGAACTTGAAGGCGTCCTCGCGGGTGGCGATGGACAGCTCTCCAACGGGTTTCTCGAACAACGAATCCGCCGTCAACTTGTCGATCTTGATGTTGGACACCTCGCCCTCGTTCGCCCCGGACTGCACGGTGATGTCCGCGGTGCCGTCGAGCAGCGACTTGCCGTTGTAGGTCGCGCGCGACGCGGTCTGGTTGATCTCGCGGGTCAAGCCCTGCAACTCTTTCTGCAGGGCGCCGCGGTCGCCGTCGCTCAGCGAGTCGTCCGCGGCACGCACCGCCAGGGAGCGGGCCCGCTGCACCGCCTCGGTGATCGAGTCGGCGGCTTCCTGCCCCACCTGGATCATCCCGGCGTTGGACTGAATGTTGACCAGCGACTCCTCAATGCCCGATTCCTGCGCGTTCAGGCTGGTGAGGACGGCGAGCCCGGCGGGATGTCATGGGCGCGGTTGATACGCGCGCCGGTCGCGATGCGCTCGCTGGCGACCGTGTTGGCGCGCTGCGGGCGGTTGAGTGATTGGATCGGCTCGGACTGGTGCCCGGCACCTCCGATGTTCATGGGCGGCCACCTCCATGTGTTCTCTCGATCATCTGTTCCCCGATACTCCCCTGATAAGCCGCTAGCGCAAACGCCACCGGCGGATATGAAAACTTCTTCGACGCCCCGATTATAGGACAATCGTACGAGGAAGTCTATCGGTCGCTCTTCAAGTTGTTGAATGCGCCTCCTCCTCCAAAGGAACGATAGCGGGCCCCGGGGTAAGGTGCGGCCATGACTGTCGCCATCGAAACCGTCCACGGCCACGAGATCCGCGATCCGCATCGCTGGCTCGAAAACGAGGAAGACCCCGCCGTCGTCTCCTGGGTCGAGCGCCAGAACCACCACTGCCGCCACGTCCTCGACCACCTTCCCCAGCGCGCCGCCATCGGCCGCCGATTGAAGTCGCTGCTGGGCATCGGGGACATCGGGACGCCCGTGGTGCGCGGCGCCCGCTACTTTCCCACCCGCCGCGAAGGCGAGCAGAACCACCACGTCGTCTACGTGCGCGACGGCCTCGACGGACGCGACCGCGTGCTGCTCAATCCCAACGAGTGGAGCGAGGGCGGCACCGTCGCGCTCGACTGGTTCTACGTGGATCCCCACGGCAAGCGGGTGGCCTACGGCGTCTCCGAGGGCGGGGATGAGAAGAGCACGCTGCACGTCATCGACGTGGACAGCGGCCAGCGCAGCGACGACGTGATCCCGCGGACCCGCGCCTGCAGCCTGGCGTGGCTGCCGGACGGGTCGGGCTTTTACTACACGCGCTACCCCGTCCCGGGCGGCGTCGACCATCCCGCATCACCGCTCGACGCGCGCCCTGGCGTCTCCGAGGAGGAGGCCAACTACAGCCGCCGCGTCTTCTTCCACCGCCTGGGCACCCCGTGGGAGGAGGATCCCCTGATCTTCGGCGAGGGCCGCGACCGCGAGGACTGGCCGGGCGTCGACCTCTCCCCGGACGGACGCTGGCTGCTCATCTTCGTGGAGATGGGATGGGTGCGCACCGACGTGTACCTGCGCGACCTGCACGACCCCTCCGGAGCGTGGATTACCGTGGCCGAGGGCGAGGAAGTGCAGTACACCGGCGAGGTCATCGGCGACACCTTGTACCTCCACACCAACAAGGAAGCGCCGCGCTACCGCCTCGTGCGCGCGCCGGCCAGCGATCCCCTGCAGTGGGAGACGCTCGTGCCGGAGAGCGAGACCGCCGTCATGGACGCCTTCGGGCGCATCGGGGATCGCCTGTTCGTGCTGTACATGGAGAAGGCCACCTCGCGCCTCGTCAGCATGGACCTGGACGGGCGCCTGCTGCGTGAACTGCCGCTTCCCACGCTGGGCAGCGTGCGCGGCTTCGCCGGGGAGTGGAACGGGCGCGAGATGTTCTTCGGCTTCAACTCGTTCACCGTGCCGCCCACCGTGCTGCGCTACGACCTGGATCGGGACGAAGTCTCGCACTTCGACGCGGTGGAGGCGGATCTGGACTCGGACCGCTACGAGGTGCAGCAAATCCAGTATCCCTCGCGCGACGGCACGCCCATCACCATGTTCCTGGTGCACCGCAAGGGGATGGTGCTCGACGGCAGCCATCCCGTGCTGCTCAGCGGCTACGGCGGCTTCAAGGTGAGCATGACGCCCGCGTTCCAGCGCAGCACCTATCTGTGGCTGGAGCACGGCGGCGTGTACGCGGTGCCCAACCTGCGCGGGGGCGGCGAGTACGGCGAGGCGTGGCACCGCGCGGGGATGCTGGGCCACAAGCAGAACGTGTTCGACGACTTCATCGCGGCGGCCGAGTGGCTCATCGCACAGGGCTACACGACATCGCGCCGACTCGCAATTTCCGGCGGCAGCAACGGGGGATTGCTGGTGGGCGCGGTCATGACCCAGCGGCCCGATCTGTTTCGCGCGGTGGTCTGCTCGGTGCCGCTGCTGGACATGCTTCGGTATCATCTGTTCCGCATCGCCCGCCTGTGGATTCCGGAATACGGCAGCGCGGACGACCCCGAGCAGTTTCAGTGGCTGTACGCCTACTCACCGTACCATCGGGTGGTGAATGGGACGGCGTACCCGGCGACACTGATCATGACCGGAGAGTCCGACAGCCGGGTGGATCCGCTGCACGCGCGAAAAATGGCCGCCCGACTGCTGGAAGCAAAGGCCGGCGACCATCCCGTGCTGCTGCGCGTGGAGACGAAGGCGGGGCACGGCGCGGGGAAGCCGCTGGCGAAAATCCTTGAAGAGCTGGTCGATACGTGGAGCTTTATCTTCTGGCAGCTGGAGGTGTGACGTGACCGTGGCGCAGGGCCGGCCGCTCAGGCCGGCGTTTTTCGTTCTTCCGAGAGATTGAGTTCGCGGATCTCGTCGCGGATCTCGCGGAGGCGCTCCGGCGGATTGTGCTCGATCTTGTACTTCTGCTCGAGCCGCGAGATGGTTTCCACCATGAACTCCGAAAGCGGCGAGAAGCGCGTGTCGGCCAGATTTTGAATCGCCCGCTTGCGCTCGATCATCTGCTCCACCATGGTGTACTTGGTCATCTCGTAGGCCAGCGGGAATAAGTGGTTGGAGATGCCGCTCTGGTAGCGGCATTCGTGCAGGTGGAAGCTCTTGTCAAGCAGCATCTGCCCCTTGCGGAGGATTTTCTCCAGTTTCAGCTTGTCGGTGGCCGCGCTGGTCCGCAGGTTGTCGATGGCGTCCATGAACTTGACCACCATGACGGTGTCGTAAAAACCAGGTTGGGTTTCGGAGTTGCGCTGCTTGGAATCGTTCACCAT
>VGFD01000172.1 GCA_016868975.1 Armatimonadota bacterium
GCACCACTGTGGTGAGCATCAAGTAACCCTGCAGGTAAGACGCGCCCGGCATCCCCGCGTTGATAGTGACGATCCGCTTCTCTGGATGGCTCTTCTGGAGCATCGTCTCCATTCGACGGACCCAGGTTTCGTGCGCGCGGACGCCCAGGCCGAACGTCCAGGAGTCGCCGATGCAGGCGATGCGGAATTCATCGGGCGCCTTGCGCCGCGGAATCTCCCTCTCGCGCAACCCGCTCGAGTTGGAGGTGACGACGGTGACGCCCTGGGCGAAGGAAGCCGGCCTCTCGTGCAGATTCGGCGCCAGCCGGGGCAGGCGGTTCTCAAGACTGGCTCCCTGCGGATCGATCTGCGAAGTGGTGCCGGCCTGCAGGCGCCACAGCAGGCCCGGCGCCAGCGCGCTCCGCGACCAGCGCGGCGCCAGCGCAACGCACACCATCAGCGCCATCTCGACTTCGATCGCGACGACCAGCGCGGCAAGCATTGCGGCCAGCACGCGGACCAGCGTACGCGCGCCGGAGAGGCGACGCAGCAGGAGAAGCGCGAGCAGGGTGAACAGAACAAAGAGCAACAGCGCCAGCAGCGCGAGCTGAGGGCTAGGATTGGCCTGCAGCCAGCGCGGGTCAAAGTCGAACACGACCGGGTTGGTCTGCGGCGGCAAGCCTCAGCCTCCCCCCGGGAGAAGCACCTGGAGCTGGGTCAGGCTTACCGCGCTCTCCCCCGATGGCATGCCGTACAGGGATATGGATTTCACCCGCGCGCCTCGCGGAATTCCCAGCGACTTTGAACTGAGCGCCACGCGCTGCCATTGCTCGCTGGACAGGGACACCACCCGGGTAAAACTGCGCCTCGTCCCGTCGGGCATCGTGCACGCCACGGCTACCTTCAGGGATCGTGTTGCGGGTTGGGCAAGGGCCCAGAATGCGAAGCCGGCGAACGGTTCCTCCTTTAGATTCCAGGTAAGCGGCCGCAAGGCAGTGAGCGTCAGCGGCACCCTGGCCCGCTCGTAATCCCCAGAAAAATTCAGGGTGACGATACGCGAAGGAGCGCGCATGGCGCCTTCGCGCCGAGTGTCAAACAAGAGCGCGCCAGGCACCACTTTGGGCGCACCAAACAGCGACTCGAGGAAGCTGAGGAATACCTCGGTGGGCATTTCCCGGGTCTCCTGGTAGCCGGACAGGTGGAGCTCGTCGCGCGGAAAGGCGGTGTGAACCACAATGTAGCGAAAATTTTCCGCGCGCAGCCAGGCAATATCACGCGCAACCTGACGGGGGATTTCCAGCAACCGCGCGTATTGCGCTTCCGCAAATGTGATCACCAGGGGATGTTCCCTGCCCAGCTTGCGAAGCTTGAGCAGTTGCTGCATGTTGATGAACTCCGGGTTGTTCAGAATAGGCTTGCCATGCTCCGTCTGATAATATTGAAAGCGGGAGTTGCTGTCGCCGAAAGACCAGTGATGATACGGAATCTCAATAATAGCAAAGGATTCTCGAGGGTCGCCCAGTTGATGATAAAAGTCCGGCACGGTGGTGTCGCTCAGAATTATTGCCC
Source organism: Armatimonadota bacterium (assembly GCA_016868975.1). Lineage (GTDB taxonomy): Bacteria > Vulcanimicrobiota > Xenobia > RGZZ01 > RGZZ01 > VGFD01. The sequence goes on from VGFD01000172.1 coordinate 1,549, forward strand.
GGTTTGGCGAGCACATGCCCCATCGGACGAAGGCCATGGTGGCGAGAAGTGAAATCGCCATGAACGGAGTGAGTCGAGCCGGAAGCCCGCCGAGCACGGCCGCCAGTCCGAAGGCCGCCAGCACGCCACCCGCCATGACGGCGACGCTCATGAAGCGGTATGGACGGTATGCCACGCGAAAGATAGGCACGTTGTTATACACGTAATAGTAGGGCATCAGCACGGCCTCAGAAGCCATTCCGTCCTCGGCCGGGCGAATGAACGGCCCCATTGACAATATCAAGAACACCAGGAATGCGGCCACCCAGAACCTCGTGCGTGCTCCACCAAGTATCGCTCCAATTAATGCCAGGATGACGATCTGAAAGCCGGGACCCGCGGCCCGTGGCTCGGTGGCGAGGTCCTCGGCCAGGATACGGTCGAGCGCCAGTGCGTCATCCACCGTCTGGCGTAACGCGGTCTGCGCCACCTGATCCGCATTGATTTGCGAAAGGAATGGCGTAATGCCCTCCAGTGTGTCCTGGTCGACGAGATCGGAGGCAGAAACCGAACGCCCGCCCGTTCCCCAGCCACTCGGATTCCAGGCGGCCAGCACCTCGGGTGAAAGTTTTGGCCGGCGCAGAATCTCTGGCGTCACCTGCCGGATGAATGGCGCCGTAACCACCAGACACAACCCGGCCAGCAAGAAAGAATTGAGCACCAGACGGCGGTCCATCTGGATACCCGCCGGCCCGCGGCGGAACAGGTGAAACGCCACGAACACGATAGTGAACACGGTCAGTGCCACTCCAAAAAACCAGTTGCAGGCGGCGGTCAGGATGAGCACTCCGAAAGTGGCCGCACCCCACTTTCGGCCGCCGTGCTCGCGCCAGCGTAAGAGACAGAGCGCGAAAATCGGCAGTCCAAAAGTAGCAACCTGCTCCAGCGACCCCACCGCCATCTCCGCGTACTTCAGGCTGTGAAATGCATACAGCGCGCCAGCAATGAAGGCGGCCCAGCGCTCTTGAGTCTGGTCGTAGGCGAGCGCGTAGAGAGCGAGCGCCGAGGAAACCAGGGCACCCCACAGGAGAAGCGCGTATGCGGTGCTCGCGTTTACTACCAGCAACAGCGGCGCGCCAACCAGTTGGAGGAAGAAGTGTCCGTAGCCCCACAGGCTGAAACCGTCCGGGTAGAATACCAGTGGCGTCCAGAAATCCAATTTTCCATGAACCAGGGCTTCCTTGAAATACCACAGCAGCCAGAGGTTTCCCCACAGGTCGAAACGCGCTCCCCAACAGTGGGTATCGGCCTTGAGCGCAAGCGGCCAGGTGGCGGCGAGGGCCAGCAGCAGGTAGCCGAGCGACGCTGCCCAGACCCCCGGCCCGCGCATCATTTCCCCCCCGGGGCGGCGACGATTACGCTGCCGATCTCCTCGAATTCAAAGGAGGGCAACAGGCGAAATCCGACACGGCGGAGCTGGCGCGAGGCCAGCAGCATGGTTTCCGGAACCGGCTCCAAAACGACGATGCGGCCATTCTTCTTGAGTGCGCGGCGCAGGCTGGAAACCCATGCGTCGCCTGATCGTCCGTCGTTTTCCAGCGAAGAATACTCGGCGAGAGATTGATGGACCATGATCACGTCAACCGAGTCCGGGGCAAGTGCCGAGTCGGTGGGAGTACCCGGCACTATCTCCACCTCTGTCCACTTCTCCCGCGTGCGAAGCGCCTGGACCAGGGCCAGGTCGGAAGGCTGCGGATCCATCACCAGAAGGCGCCCGCCCGGGACAATCCAGCGGGCCAACAGGAGGACGAAATATCCACCGTCGCAGCCGACCAGCGCCACCGTCTGGCCGGCGCGGATCCCGGCGCAGGCCCGCAGTGTCTTGCTGCCCTTCACGGCCGCTACGGCCTGGTCCACTTCGTGGAGCGCTTCGCGCATCATCTTCTGGCGTACCAGGGCGCGAGACAGATCGCCGTGGATGGACGCGCTGCCCGGGTTGATGCGTATCGCGTTTCGGTAGGCAGTAATGGCTCCGTGCACGTCACGCCCGTCGAGGCGAGCGATGGCCAGCTCCTGCCAGAGCTCGGCCTGATCTGGCGTTTTTTGGACAAGCGCTTCAAGCTGACCGCGGCTCATGCCGCCGTACCGTGGCTGTCCCGCGCCGGGCGGTCGCGTGCCGGGCGGCGCGGGCGGTGCGGGCGGCGCGGCCGCCACGCCGGCACTCCTGGAAGTGTCCGCAACCGGCGGCGGGACGACCATGCGGGACGCATCGCGCGGCCCACGCCGGGCCAACCGCGCCTCGCCGGTCTGACGGGGCGTCTCTTGATTTGCGCGGACTCCAGTCAGGCAAGTTGCCCGAACGATGTGCTCAAATTTCGCATAGAGGGCTTCCGGGTCGTCCGGCGCCCGCTGCGCCGCGTACCAGGATTGCATGTACTCGTCGAATTGAAAGGCCGTGAACACGTCAAAGTTCCGCTCGATCAAGGGGCCCTGGGTCAGGTCGCCGCGCAGATACCCGCGGATGGCCGAGAGCACCGGGAGGAGGCGCTGCGCCTGATCGACCCGCAACTCGCCCATGACCGTGGGGCCACCCGGACGTTCATACTGCTCCACCACCCCGTTAACCAGGATGTTTGGACGCATGCGCTCCGCCGCCTCGGTTGGGCCGGGTCGGTCGGCGCGGCCGGCCTCCGCGGCCACCCGGCCGTACGCGTGCCAGGACATGCGCACCATCGCAAGCAGCATCGTGAGAATGACGAGAGCCAGCGCGGTAGACAGGTCGCGGATGAAACGCATGCCTATCTGGCCCGCTTCGCGAGTCGCTGCCTGAGCACGGCGACGGTGACCAGCGGATCCGTGACGCGCGGTTGTCCGCGCCAGTCGGCACGGCGGATCCGCCGCATCTGGGGCGGCTGGAGAACGCGCTCGATCAACGCGTAAGCCGCCTCTTCTCCTCCGGGTCGACGAAAAAGTCCGTCCTCTATCCCCTCAAACCCGACCAGCAGCGCGCGGGCTTGAGCGGAGGTCAAACGGGTGCGAGGGCTCGTCTCGCTCGAGCTGAGCCGCACAAGGCCTTCCGCGTAATCGTCCACGGTGACCCGATCGGCCGCCACGAAGGGTAGCAGCAGAACTGCGGTTTGTCGCTGCATCAAGCAGGTCATGGCCACGTTGCACAGGGTAAGTCCCAATACCGCCAGGCAGACCAGAATGCCGATGCCGCCCCGGTGCTTGAACATGACCCCTCTAGCGGGCCCGAGCGTACATCAGGATGTTGCCTTCCTGTTTGAAGGCGCCGGTGCGCTCGCGACGCCAGCCGAGGCGATGCATCTGCCGATCTGCGAGCCGCTCGGTCACGGTCGGCTCCCCGGTGATCAAGACTTTCCCGTTTGGCTTCATCGCCTTGAGAATACTCTTCATCCAGGGGTCTGAGGAAACTGCGTTGTCCTCGACTTTTGCCACGTGAACGTACACCTCGCACATGAAGGCGAGGTCGAGGGAGCGTGCCGGAAGCCGTACGTCATCCATCGTGCAGTGCACGGTGCGAATCTGAGGCAGCTTCTCGCGGGCCGCGCATGCTTCGACCAGCTGCAAGGCTTCGGTCTGAATGTCGACCCCAAACACCCGCCCTCCGCGGCCGACCCAACGGGCGAGGGGAACCGTGTAACGTCCGGATCCGCAGCCGATATCCGCCACCGTCATCCCGGGCCGAATTCTGGCTACTTCCCGCAGCCGGTCCAGCTCACGGATGCAACGAACCGCCTCGGCTACCTGGGCAGCCGCCTCATCCGCGCGCTGCGGATTGCGGATGAGAAGACGGGCCAGATCCGCATGGGCGAGCGAATCGTTCGGATTGATCTGGAGGGCCCCGCGATAAGCCTCCACCGCGCCGTCGAGATCGCCTTCGTCGAGCAGCTTGATGGCCAGCTCGCGGCGCAGGATCACGTTTTTCGGATCCCGCTCAATGGCCGTCCGCATTCGGCGTACGTCGTCGCCCAGCAATCCTTTGCGGCCCAGCTCGTAGGAATCCCGGTTGCGCGCGATGGAGGATACGGTCTGGGCGTCAGGGAGCAGCGGACTCTCCGACGCCGTGCTTTCTTCCGCCCCACTATCTGTGGCCACCGAGGCCAGCGGGGGCGAAGCGTTCATCGCATTTCCACGCATAAAGACGAGAATTTGCAGGACAACCATTACCGCGAACGCGCTCAGGGCCATTTTCGCGCCGCCCGACTTGCCGCTCATTCCAGTTTTCTGCCTTTCAGGAGCACCCGCAGCTCGCGGGACAGCTTGCGCATGTCCGTCATCTTCACGATGCCCGCCGCGCGGAGTCTGCGGATTTCAAGCTTCTGCTGGTAGGTCAACAGTTGTCGGACCGCGCGATCAACCTCGCCGGGGCGCCGGTTGGTCGACTCCAGCCGACGGCAGATTCGCCCCTCCAACAGCTTAAGGGCCGCCAACTGCTCCTCGGTGGGCCGCAGCAGGCTCGAACCATTTGTTTTCAGGACGAGGATGCCCGAGACAAGATCGTGGAGGAACAGATCGTCAAATGGATCTACCAGATTCACCGCGTCCGGGTACGACTGCCCCGGATCATGAGCGGCGGCCTGGGCCGCGGGCGATGCTCCGGCGTCGTGAGGCACCGGCGACGCGGCGGCGTCGTGAGGCGGCGCCTCGCCGGTGCCCAGGGCTGGGACGAGCGGCTGGAATCGGGAAAGTGACCAGGTGTTCGCGCACAGCAGGACCGTCACCATGATCAGCAGGCCAAGGATGACCGCGGCTTGCTGACGCGGCAGGTCCGGCTCCTCCGCGCGCTCCTCGGCGAGGCGCAGAGCTGGCTGCCCCGATTCAGACGGCGCCGTCAGCCCGGCAACCTCCTCGCGCACGGAGTTCATGGGCGGGCGTAAACCTCGTTTTTGCCAAGCCGGCTACCCGGGTAATGCTCGCACCACGAGAACCAGTAGCCGGCCAGGTGTGGGAAGGGCGCCAGCCGGGCACCCCGCAGCCGTCCGGCGATGGCGCGGCCGGAGAGCACGTCCCAGGTGCTGCCGGTGCCCTTGTCGACGAGCACGGTGCGCCCGTCCGCCGCGCGCGTCATCCGGCTGAACTTCAACTTTCTGCCGGCCACAGTGCTGACGTAGCTGGCCACCGTCCGCCTCGTGGGATCGGCAACCAGCACGATGGGAATCCCGTCGAGCATCTCATTTGCAAAATACGGTTGCCGCGGCCCCTTGTCCACCTCGGACAGCACGTAGCAGACCGATTCCTTTCCCCGCCACAGCCCCACGCAGAGAGTCTTGCCCGGCAACCGCGGATCCTTCGTGCCCACGCCGATCTGGCCGGTGACGTCAGGATCGTCGGTGTACGGCTTCCACAGATCGACGTTGCCCTTCACCCAGGTATCGCTCTTCTCCACAAAGTGCGAATTGGGATAGGACCGCTTCCACTCCGCCCAGGTGGTTTCCACGTGCGCCACGATCTGCAGGCTCTTGCCCTTCAGCGGGCCATCCAGCGCCTTGAGGCTGTGGTGGCTCCAGTAGGTCTTGGTTTCGAGGTCCTGCATGGCCATGTCATTCTTCCACTGGGTGGAGGGCGCCCGGAACGAGAGCCGCTTGCCGTCGACGTCGCGGGCATACACGATGCCCGATCCGCAGAATGGTCACCAGGTGACCAGGAGGGCTCGACCTCCGACCGTATCGTGAATGATTTCTCGGGCGTTCATGAACCACTTCGAGTAGGCGCGCGCCTCACCGTTGATTGCGATGCCGAGGACGGGCTCCTCCGAAAGCATGGTGGTGGCGGCCGACGTGTTCAAGCGGGGGGAGTCTGGCGCGACGTGGGTGGCTCGGTAGATGGAGGGCACTGAAAACGTGCCGGCGCGCAGGATGGGCTCCCCGTCGGCCCATCCGAGAATATCCTCCGGCGCGTAGCCGCTGTCGCCTGCCTGAAGCACCGCTTGCGCCGCCTCCGGGTGCCTGGAAGACAGCGCGCGGGTGCTCACCATCCCGAGCAGGCAAGCGCCGATGAGCAGCGCAGGCAGTAAATAGCCCCGGCCCAGCATGCGCACTTCTTCATCCTCCTGTGGTCCGGGGCTGAATTCCAGGCTTTCGACACTCCCGAACCTCCATATTATGCCACGTGCCACCCCTGGCAACAAGGCCCCGCCCGCGCTTGCAGGAAAGGCGCGTTGCCGGGTCCGAATCTGCTTGAAAATGCACTCCAGATGGTTTGCACTCGGGCTCGCTGCGTTTTTCGCGGTCACCGCCGCAAATCTCTTCTGGAATCCTGCGTTCAGGCGCCAGCGAGACACCCCCTTGTCAACCCCCTTGTCAACCTCCGGCAGTCGCGCGCCGTCCGGTGGAACCCCTCGAGTTCGTGATCCGGACGGGCCAGAGCGGACGGCTGCCCTGGGACGAGGCGAGCGCCGGCTGACGGAGTGGCTGACGCACCACGATCAAGAATCGTTGTCCAAAGCCCTGCGCGAGTTTCAGGCGGCCAGGCCCATCCATCTGGCGGCGCTTTATGCGGCCTGGTGCCTGGAAAGCAAGGGAAGTATCGAAGAGCGCGATTCCCTGCTGTCCGCTGCGGGCGTTGATCCGTTCGAGTACCGGTTCTATTTCGACACAGGCGTCGATCAGCGAAGGATGCTTGCGGCCATGCAGGCGCTCCGCTGCCGAAGCCAGCTCTGGTTCGTCCAGAGCGCCTTGCGGATCTACTCAGCCGAGCATGACGGCGCGCTCCCCCCGAGCCTTGACGCGCTGGTCCCTCAATGGCTGGACGCCGTCCCAATCTGTCCGACCAGCGGCGACCTGCGATACGCGGCCTCCTACCAGCCGGACCGGGGAGCCGCGGGTCCGCGCCTGTCTTGCGGCGCACACTCTCGGGCAGGCGTCCCATCGGTCGAGTTTAGCAACAACGTCGTCGACGGAGTGGGGCTCTCCGCGCTGGAACGGGAGTTTCAGGCCTACATCCAGCTCAATACCGGACTGTTGCAGAAGCGCAAGTCGCCACACCCATGGCTCGATGCCGGGCCGGGCTATCCCGGAATTCGAGCGGGCCGTGTGGTGGCGGACATCGGCTGCGGTGTCGGAACCTATACGTTCGAGATGGCCCAACGGGCCGGTAATTTGGGTACAATATACGCTGTGGACATCGTTCCACAGGTGCTCGACTTCGTGCGGTATGTCGCCGAGCGTGCGCCCTATCCGACGGTCAAGACGGTGGTTTCGACGCCGCGAGATGTTTCGCTCCCCGCTGGCAGCGTGGACGATGCGTTCCTCATCAGCGTCTTCAAGGTCATCGATGACCGTGTGGGGGCAGTCGCTCCGAATCTGGGGGCATCCGACGTGGAGCCGTTCCTGCGGAGCCTTCGCCGTGCCGTGCGGCCCGGGGGGTACCTGGTCGTAGTGGCTCCGACGACGTCCACCAACCCGACGTTCATCACGACGTCGGATTTCGCGCGGGCCGGTTTCGAGCCGGTCCGCCTGTCGTTCGGAGGCCGCGACAACGTGCTCATCTATCGCGTGAGGGGGCCAGAGAAGGTTTCGGGCGCAAGCCGATGAACTGGCCGGGGCGAACGTTGATTCTGGCGCTGCTGGCAATAAACGGTTTACTGATGTTGACCGCCGTGAAGGGCGGCGAGGCGCCACCAATCACAACGGTGGTGACGCCCGCGCAACCACCATCCGCCACGGTTGCCTCGCCGATGGGGCCGCCGGCCCTGTATCCGCGTGAAGATGGGACGAATCTTGACCTGAGCGTGCGGCCCGCCTGGTTCCAGCCCGATCTCAAGGCCAAAACCAGTGATCCGGACTACCTCAAGGCCGTCACTGCGTTCAACGCCGGTCAGTTCGAAACGGCTCTCAACAGCGCCCTTGCGGCGGTTCCGCGCGACCCCTCGAACACGCATCTGCGTGGCCTCGTGGCCATTTGCTACACGCGGCTGGGACGCTATGTGGAAGCCGAGTTGGAGTGCCGCAACACGCTCCTCATCGACCCCGCCTCCGCGGAAACGCACGTCGGTCTGGCGTTTGTGCTCTTCGTGCAGCGGAACTTCAACGGCGCCATTGCGTCCTACCGCAGCGCGCTGCGCATCGACTCCAAGAATTTCCTGGCCCGCAAGAATCTTGGCAACATTCTCTACCACACGGGCGATGTCCGGGGGGCCATGCGCGAGATGGAGCAACTCCACCGGATCTACCCCGACCATGACTACGCGTTGTTCGTGCTGGGTCGCGTCTATGCCGACGAGCAGAACTGGGACCGCGCCGAAGAGATGTACCGCGGGCTGCTGGAAACCCAACCGATACGACCACGTCTCGAGATCTTCTTTCAACTCGCCGAGGTCCTCCTCCGCGTACACCGCTACCTGGACGCGGAACCGGTCCTGAGGGAGGGGCTGGCGCGGAT
>VGFD01000173.1 GCA_016868975.1 Armatimonadota bacterium
GCTTCTCGACGGCCTCGACCTGGATTCCCTGGTGCGGCGTTTCGGCGCGCTCCCACCCGAGCGGGTCGCCCGCCTGCTCCTGCAAGCCTGCCGCTCCCTCGACGAGGCGCATGCGATTGGATTCGTCCACCGCGACATCAAGCCGGCCAACGTCTACGTGTGCCGTCTGGGCAGCCAGGTGGATTTCGTGAAGCTGCTCGACTTCGGGCTGGTCAAGTCCACCCAGCCCACCGACGTCGCCCTCACCGCCGCCGACGTCGTGTACGGGACGCCCGCCTTCATGGCCCCCGAGCAGGCGCGCGGCGAAACCTTGAGCGGCGCGACCGACCTCTATGCGCTGGGCTGCGTGGGCTACTGGCTGCTCACCGGGCTGTACGTGTTCCCCGCGCCCACCCCCATGCAGATGGCGATCGAGCACGCCTACACCGTTCCCACGCCACCCTCCAAGCGCAACAACCAGGACATCCCCGCCGCGCTGGAGGCCATCATCATGCAGTGCCTGGAAAAGGACCCGGCCGCCCGTCCGAAGTCCGCGCACTTGATGGCCCGGCTTCTCATCGAGAGCGGGCTTGTGCAGCAATGGACCGAGGACCGCGCCATGGCGTGGTGGAAGGAAAACATGGGAGGCGCCGCGTCGAGCGTGGCCAGAGCGCGCCTGGAGACAGGCGGCGGAGTGGGCCGCAAAGAAGGTGACGCGGCCCTGGCATAATTCCCGAGGATGCACCGTTTCGTGACCGACGATATCAAGAAAGCCGTTCAGGATCTCAAGGAAGACGCGCTCCAGGAGGTCGCCACGCAGGCGTACCTGGGCGAGGAAACCGATCCCGAAAAGCTCCAGACCGCCGAGGAGCTGCAACGCATCCAGCAGCAGTTCAGCGAGCTGCACGAGGGGCTAAAGCCGACCGAGCCGCCCAGGGTCTGATCCAGGGGGAGTCACCTTCGACGCCCCCCAGAAGTTCACCACCCGAACGAAGCGTCCGCGCGGTCGGCGATCATTTCCGCGATCCCCAGAGACGAGGTCGCCGCGGGGGACGGCGCGTTGCGCACGTGGATCATCCCCGGCGCCTCGTACACCGCGAAGTCGTCGACCAGCTGCCCGTCTCGCGACAGGGCCTGGGCGCGCACGCCGCTGGGCCCGGGCAGCAGATCGTCCGCGGCCAGGTCGGGGATGTAGGCACGCAGCGCCCGCAAGTAGGCGGCTTTGCTGTAGTCGCGCCACATCTCCGCGAGGCCGGTCCGCCAGTACCTGCCGGCCAGCGCCCAGAAGCCCGGCCAGGAAAGCGTGTCCCACGTGTCGCGGGGGTTGAAATCCCAGCGGCCGTAGCCTTTGCGCGCGAAGGCCAGCACCGCGTTGGGGCCGGCCCACACGCTGCCGTCCAGCCGCCGGGTGAAGTGCACGCCGAGCCAGGGGAAGGACGGGTCGGGCACCGGATAGATGAGCGTCCGGCAGAGGTGCGCCTTTTCCGGGCGCACCACGTAGTAATCCCCGCGGAACGGGACGACGCGCAGGTCGTCCGGCGCGCCCGCCATGGCGGCCAGCCGGTCGGAGAACAATCCGCCGCACGAGATCAAGCGCGATGCCACCACCGATCCCCCGCTCGTCTCCAGGACCACCGCGCCGCCGCTTTGCCGCACGTTCACCACCGCCCGCGCGGTGCGGATCTCCCCGCCGCGCTCCTCCACTTCGCGGGCGAAGGCCCAGGCAACCTGGGTGAAGTCGATGATGCCGGTGCAGCGCACGTGCAGCGCGCGGATGCCGCGGCAGGCGGGCTCCACCGCGCGGATGCCGTCCCCATCCAGGACGTCCACGTCCTCCACCTCGTTGAGCGCCGAGCGGCGGTGCAGCTCCGCGAGGCGCTCCAGCTCGGACTCGTCGAGGGCGACCACGAGCTTGCCGCAAATCTCGTGGCGAATCCCCTTCTCCCTGCAAAACGCCACCAGGGCCCGACGCCCCCGCACGCATGTGCGCGCCTTCAACGAGCCGGGCGTGTAGTACAGCCCGGAGTGGATGACGCCGCTGTTGTGGCCGGTCTGCTGGGTGGCCAGGGCGGCCTCCCGCTCGAGCAGCAGCAGCCTCAAGGAAGGGTGCCGCCAGAGGACGGTCATCGCCGTGGCCAGTCCGATAATTCCCCCGCCCACCACCGCCACGTCATAGGGTCTGCTCATCGCGATCCTTTCTGCTGCGCGGCTTTGCACGGGGCGGCCGCGAGGAACATTCAATCACCGGCGAGAATAGGTTTCCACTGCAGTCCGATCCTGCGGGCTGCGTTGGGGGATTTGTGACCCTGGACGAAATTCTGCAAGACGCCGTGCAGTGCGGCGCCACCGACATCATCATCGGGGGCGGCGAGCCGCCGACCTACCGCATCGGGGGCCAGCTGGTTGCCCGCGGCTCGGTGAGCCTGTCCGACGCTCAGGTCACGCGGATGTTCTACCTGGAGTTGACGCCCACCCAGATCGAGCGCCTCGAGGGCGAGTTCCAGGTCGACGTCAGCCTCGCGCGCGGCACCGACTATCGCTTCCGGCTCAACCTCTTCTTTCGCTCCGGGGGGTTGGCGGCGGTCATTCGACCGGTCTCCCTGAAGGTCCCCACGCCGGAGCAGCTCAAGATCAACACCGGGTTCGTGCGCCTGCTGGAGCGGGCCACCGGCCTCATCATCGTCGCCGGCCGCACGGGCACCGGAAAATCCACGCTGTGCGCCTCGTTCCTGGAGTTCATGAACGTGAACAAGGCGGTGCACATCGTCACCCTGGAAGATCCCATCGAGTTCAAGTTCGAGCCCAAGCGCGCCATCGTCAGCCAGCGCGAGGTGCGCGAGCACGCGATCTCGTTCGAGTCGGCGCTGAAGGCGATCCTGCGGCAGAGCCCCGACGTGATCTACGTGGGCGAGCTGCGCGACATGGACACGATTTCCGCGACGCTGTCCGTCGCCGAAACCGGCCACCTGGTGCTGGCCAACCTGCACACGGCGAACGCGTCGCAGACCATCCACCGCATCGTGGACGTGTTTCCCCCCTCTCAGCGCGGCCTCATCAACGTGCAGCTGGCCAACTCGCTGACCGCGGTGCTCTGCCAGGCGCTCATCCCCCGCGCTGACGAAGACGGGCTGGTGGCGGCCCGCGAGTACATGATCACGAATCCCGCCATCCAGAACCTGATCCGCAAGAACGAGATCCACCAGATCTACTCGGCGATGGAGAGCGGTGGCACGGCCGACATGCGGACGATGGAGCGCTCCCTGGCCGAATTGTTCGTCGCCGAGGAGATCACCCTGGAGGCGGCCCAGTCCCACGCGCCCGACCAGGAGAGTCTGCAGCGCAACATCGAGCGCCTGATGGAACTGAAGCGGGGCACGCCGCAGAAGAAAAGCCTGTTCGCACGGTAGCCCTAATTTCCGAGCGCCCGCAGCAGCTCCCGTAACTCGGGCAACGCGGCGACCGCCTTCTCGCCGGGCAGCGCGGCCAGCAGGACTTCCTCGCTGACCCCGAGCCGCTCGAGTCGGGTGCGCGCCTGCTCGACCTTGCGATGCGCCAGGTCGTAATGGCCCGCGGGGATGTTCTCGGAGTCCATTGCGGTCAGCCGCGCCTGCGCGTGGCGCGCGCGCAGGTAGGCCAGCGCCGCGCGCACTCTTTCACCGTCGCGGGTCCAGGCCGGGCCAGGCAGCGGGGGAAGGTTGGCGGCGGTCACCCGCTTGCCGCGCACCTTCAGGGTCAGGCCTCCGGGCCCTCCGCCCGCGGCCACGACGCCGCCGGAGCCGGGCACCGAATTGCCGAAGTCCACGTAGCCGAAGTCGGAGCGCATCTTGATGTCCACGTGGTCGTTCACCACGCGGCCCACCACGTCGCCTGGGCGCACGGAGTCGCCGACCGACACGGTCGGGACGAGGTGGCCGTACGTCGTCTGGTAGCCGCCCTCGGACGCGACGGTGATGCCGTACTCCGCGCCGTACCAGGGGGTGACGGCGACGACGCGCCCCGGCCAGCCCGCCACGATGGCCGTGCCGGGCGGGAAGGCGATGTCGTAGCCGTTGTGCAGGCCGCCCACCAGGCGGTACACCGAGGGGGTGCGCCAGTCGTGGAAGCGGCCGGTCACGATCCCCCCGGGGGAGGTGCGCGAGAGCAGCTTCATGTACGCCTCGAGATTGCCGGGGACGCGCACCGTGGCGGGGCCCGAGCGCGCGCGAATGCTCAGCGTGCCGGTCGGCGACGCCGAGCGGATGAGCAGCTCGCGGTCATAGATCGCGAGGTTGCGCGCGCTCAGATCCTCGATGAGCGCTTCAGCCACGTCGAGCCCGAGGGAAGCGGCCCGGGCGGGCGAGAAGATCAAGATCAGGAGAAGGACAAGCGCGATCGCGAAAATTTTCATGGGGAGGAAAGCCGCGAATGCTTCGCGCCGCGTCGGAAATCTACTGCTCACGAAGACGATTGGACGCGAAGCGCGCGCGAGTTGTTGCGCCGGGCGGCAATCGGCTGGCCAGCTTCGCGGAATTCTGGCCGTACGACGCGCAAAACGTCATTCCAGGTTATACGCGAAGGGCAGGAGGGCAACCGGGATAAGCTTCACGTGCTGCAGGGCCAGGGGAATCCCCACAATGGTAACCGCCAGCGCGAGCGCCGAGGCCAGGTGGGCGGTTGCGATTCCCCAGCCGAAGAGCACCAGCCAGAGGATGTTGAAGAAGGTGGCGAGGCACCCCGAGCCGGTCTGGCTGGCGACGACCGTCTTGCCGAAGGGCATCAGCGTCGCCTGCCCCAGCTTGATGGCCTGCATCCCGAAGGGAATGCCGACGATGGTCACGCAGAGCAGGGCTCCGCCCAGCATGTAGCCGAGGCCCGCGATGAGGCCTCCGAAGATCCACCACACGATGTTGCCGAGAAGACTCATGGAGGCGCCTCCTTGTTCGGATGGGTTCGACGTCGACTCTCCGAAAAAATTCAACAGATAACGCTGATTTCAGGGTTCTTTTTACATCCCGGCAGTACAATCAAGTTGACTCAGGCGGCGACACACCGTACTATCAGAGAAATACCCTGGGGGCCAGGGGCGCCGAAGGCCTTACACCTGTAGAGAAACTGGTTGGTCCTGGACAGCACGCCACTGCCGCTACGAATGACAAGGAGCGCACGATGATCCACGATTCACGGTCCCTCCCCCCGCTGAACACCCGTGAGAGCCGCCAGGGAGAGCGCGTCTTCCACGATTTCCAGGAGCTGAAGGAATTCTTCGACGACAACGTCCAGCTCGGCGCCAACAACCCTACGAGCGCCGCTCCCCGCGCGCATCGCACGAACCGTTCGCACAACGACTGGAAGTCTCGCCGTCATCGTGCCGAATCGGCCGCGGCCAGCGTCGGCGGGTTCCAGGCGGGAGCCGCCGTCGAGCTGAACGGCGCCGCCCGCACCGGTCGCTATGACCTCAAGAAGATCGCTACCCGCGCGATGGCCGAGAAGGGTTTCCGCACTGAGTTCGGCGCCGAGGAGACCGCGCAGCTCTCCAAGATCCGCAAGCCGGCCGACGCCCCGCCCGGGACGAAGGACATGCGCGAGATGATCTGGTGCTCGATCGACAACGACGACTCGCGCGACCTGGATCAGCTGCAGGTCGTCGCGCAGCTTCCCAACGGCGACGTGAAGGTGTACGTGGCCATCGCCGACGTGGATTCGCTGGTTCCCAAGGACTCTGCAATCGACAAGTCCGCCGCGTTGAACACCACGTCGATCTACACCGCCGACAAGATCTTCCCGATGCTGCCTGAGAAGCTCAGCACCGACCTCACCTCGCTGAACCCCGACGAGGACCGCCTCGCCATGGTCACCGAGTACGTGGTGGGCGCGGACGGGATCGTCAAGGAGTACGACATCTACCCGGGCCTGGTGCACAACCACGCCAAGCTGGCCTACAACAGCGTGGCGGCGTGGCTCGACGGCAAGGGCGAGATGCCCGCGCCGATCGGCAAGGTGGCCGGCCTCGAGGAGAACCTGCGCCTGCAGCAGACGGTTTCCGACCTGCTCAAGGACAAGCGCCACGAGAACGGCTCCCTGACCCTCGAGAGCCTGGAGCCGAAGGCCAAGATGGACAACGGCCTGGTGCGCGACATCGTCCTCGACGAGAAGAACTGCGCCAAGGAGATCATCGAGAACTTCATGGTGACCACCAACGGCTGCACCGCGCGCTACCTTGCGGAGCGCGGCTATCCCACCTTCATGCGCGTCGTGAAGACGCCCGAAAAGTGGGATCGCATCGTGGAAGTCGCCAAGAAGCTGGAGTACAAGCTTCCGTCCTCGCCGGACAGCGCCGCGCTGGAGAAGTTCCTGCAGGTGCAAAAGGCCGCGGATCCGCTGCACTTTCCGGATCTCTCGCTGACCATCGTGAAGCTGCTGGGCAGCGGCGAGTACATCGTGCAGCAGCCGGGCGAGACCCCGGTGGGACACTTCGGCCTCGCGGTGAAGGACTATTCCCACTCGACGGCGCCCAACCGCCGCTATCCAGACCTGATCACCCAGCGCATCTTGAAGGCCGCGCAGGAAGGCAAGCCCTGCCCCTACACGCCCGAGGAGCTGGAAGGGCTGGCCGCCCTGTGCACCGAGCAGGAGGACGAGGCGACGAAGGTCGAGCGCCAGGTGCGCAAGTCGGCCGCGGCGCTGCACCTCTCCGACAAGGTCGGCGAGACCTTCGACGCCCTGGTCACCGGCTCCGGTGAAAAGGGCACCTGGGTCCGCGTGCTCAACCCGCCCGCCGAGGGCAAGCTGGTGCGTGGCGCCAAAGACCTCGAGGTAGGCGACAAGGTCCGCGTCGAGCTGCTCAAGGTCAACGTGGAGCGGGGGTTTATCGACTTCGGGATTTCGAAGGAGTAGGCGCTGCGCCTTGAAGGGCCCCGAAAGGGGCCTTTTTTAATCTAGTGAAATTTACGTCTTCGCGCATCGGGACGATGACCTGTACAGACGCCTGATCGGGGGATCGGAATCGATGATTGCGCGGAAACCGGTACTAACCGTCCTGGCCTTGCTTGCGGTGGCGCTGGCCCGCCCCGCGCGTGCCCAGACACCTCTGGACGCGGCTGTACGAGCATTGTCGCGGGCAGAGGTTTCGTTCGAGAGAGGCGCGCCCAGAGTTGTGCTTCCTGCCCGCACGGCGCCGCTGGCCGTCCAGCTCCAGTATGGAGCGGCGTGCGCGGCGTCGTGCCGTCCGACGTTGATGCGACAGCTCTGGTCGGCGCTTGCTGGTCTTGCCCGGAGCTGCTGCCGTATCTGGTCGATGCCCTGCCCGCTCGGAGGGACGTCATCCGAAAGGTACGCGAAGCCTACAAGCGGTTTGGTGCCGTACAAGACAACGTCTGGCGATTTTACGTCTGGCGATGGCTGGTAGAACGCGGAGAATTGCTCGATGAGCTGTTGCGGGAAGCCCGCGGGGGAGACCTCTTCGCGCTGCGGACGCTGGCACGCTTTCATCCACGGAATGCGCGACCGTTATTGCGGGCCGGGTTGAAGTCCCGCCTCCCCACCGTAGCCACGCTGTGTGCGGGGATTTTGTACAAGGAGGACGCCGCGCTCCGCGGACGCTTGAGGCGCGTGGCGCAGGACACTCGGTCCGGCCAGGATGTGCGGGAGCTTGCCATCGAGGGTCTTGTGGAGGCCCGCCGCGCGGATGACGTCGGCTGGCTGCTCGGTCTGGCTGCCAACTCGGGGGGTAAGGCGAACTGGCTCGAGGACGCGGTGCGGACGGCTCCGACGACGTGGATGCCCCGTCTGGTCGAGCTGCTGCGAAGTGGACCGCGCAAAGCACGAGACGCGGCGGTCGACGCGTTGATGATCGCATTGTGGGAAGCGGACCCGCCTTGCGGCACGGGCGCTCGGCGGCTACCCGTCGTCTCCCCGCATTGTTGAGGCGCTGAGACGTGCGGCGGAAGCAGGCGATGAGGACGTGATCTCCTTTTTGTGGGAATCCGGTGGCGTTTCCGACGACGAAGCGGCGCGCGCAATCGAGGCATGGCTGAGGTGGGACACGAACGACGACGCGGGCCCCAAGTCATTTCTGGAATCCCTGGGCTTCTACCTGAGCTGGCGTCGGTTGAGTCGACCCTTGAGCGACGAGTCTGCTCGGATCTTGCTGGCACGAGCCCGCGTGCTGCTCGACTCGGAGGCCGCGCTGTCACGCTCGCTCATCGAGCGGACCATCCGCCATGACACTCCGTCGGTCAAGTCGTTCCTCGTGGCTGCGGTGGCAGAGGAAACCGCCGACCTCGACCTCCTTCAGACGTGCCTGGAGCGTCGCCGCTCCCTTGCGAAAGCATTGCCCGACGCTCTGCTCTCCCTGACCTCCGCTCGCGGGTCCGCTGCCGGGGTGGCGGCAGCCTTGCTCGAAGACGCCGGGGATTTGCTGCGTGGTTATGACGAAGCCGCGATTCTTGCGCTCCTGGCATGCGCGCGGTACCTGCGCGGGGATCTTCCACTGGTCGAGGTTGAGGCGCTGCTTGGTCGAAGTCCCGCCGTCGCGAGCGCTGCTCGGAGCTATCTGGAGGCGCTCGATACAGCCCAGGCGCGTCGCCTCCTTGCGAAACGATTTGCTGCCGAGCGGCCCATCATCGGATTCGACGCGGACCTGACCGGATGGCTGCGCAGCTGGGAACGCCGCTTTCGCGCGGAAATGGGGCGGGCGAACGGTCCCGAAGAAACTTTCGCGTTACTGTCCGACGGTGACTGCCCGCTTGGAGGCAGAAGACCGGAGGTACTCGTGGTGCGCGTGTGGCGTGACCGCGCCGAGTTCGCCCGGTATGACGGGCACTCGAGGCGCACGCGCAGATTTCTCTCTCCGCGCGAATCCGCGGACATGCGCGTCCTGCTCAGAACCAGCGGCGCGGATGACCTGCCCGCAGTGCGATTTCCGGCACTTGACGGGTCCTGGTGCGCCGAATATCTTCACCTGGAGCGGTCTATCGGACATCGTGTGTCCATGTACAACGGCGTGGGAACCCCTTGCCACCAGGTGATCGTAGCCGCGTTTCACGCCATGGAGGCACGCAGGCCGCTTGCGCTTCGCTATGAAATTCAGGACACGATGCGCGACGCTCGCCCTGCTCGTCCAGAACTCCGTGGACGCGGTCTGGGCCCGGGGGAAGGACGTCCGCGTCCTGGTCCAGGACGCCTGGCGCCTTTGGGACGGTCGACGCCTGGGCAAAACTGTGGCGCGTCCGCCAACCGATGCGGTCAAGCTTGATTCGCCGTGGCAGGCAAGCGTCGGATCCATCCAGTGGGAGATCCGGCCGGACGGAGTGTATCGTTGCGAGCGAGGCAAGCCAGACGTGCTCGTGCTTGCTGACGAGCGGCTCAGGAGAGTGGTCGCCTCAGCGGACGGCCGATGGCTGCTGGTTGCTCGCCCTGGCGCATTGACGTGTCTTGCATCGCCCGAGGGACGAGAGGTGGCGCACGATCTGAGTCGGGCGGACGTTCTGTACCCGGTGGCCTGGATTCCAGCCAGACGCCGCTTCCTGGTGTGGCGAGGCCGCGCGGGTTGTCCCTTGCGCGACCCATTGCGCCAGTAGCACCCGGAGGATTACCCGGACGCGGTCGGGCCGGAGCACGTCGAGTTATGGCTCCTGGATCCCGCCACCGGGACGAGCGTTCCGTTCACGGGGGAAGCGGCTCCGTTTGTGAATGCCGAGCGTCGGCCGATGCAGTCCGCATCCACCCCGGGAAAGATGTGGACCGCATTGCCATCGGACAACGCTTCACCGTTGGGAACCGATGTTGGTCTCTTCGATCCCGCCGAATTCACGTTCCGCGTGATTGCCCATTATCCTGACATTCGCTTCACCAGTGACAGTATGTGGGTGGATGAAGAGGGTGGTTTCGTGTACGTTGCCGACGAGGTCGGCCTGCTGCGTCTGCCGTTTGGCGGAGTGCACCCGGACCGATAACGGTGG
>VGFD01000174.1 GCA_016868975.1 Armatimonadota bacterium
GTGACGCTCACCGAGCCCGAGATGCCGGAGCGCGGCGACTGGAACCTTCAAGTGGCCACCGCCACGCTCAAGCTTCCCCAGATCTGGGACAAGGGCTTCAAAGGCAAGGGCATCGGCATCGCCGTCATCGACACCGGTGTGGCCCCGCACCCGGATTTCGGCAGCCGCATCGTCGGCTTCCACGATCGCATCAACTGGCGCACCGATCCGTATGACGATCGCGGCCACGGCACCCACGTGGCGGGGATCGCGGCCGGCGACGGATCGGCGTCCGGCGGGAAGTACTGCGGCGCCGCCCCGGAAGCCAACATCATCGGCATCAAGGTGATGGACCAGAACGGCAAAGGCCAGCTCTCCGACATCATCGCGGGTCTCCAGTGGGCCGTCGAGAACAAGCAGACCTACAACATCCGCGTCATCAACATGTCGCTGGGCGCGAAGCCGGAAGTGCCGCTCAAGCGCGATCCGCTGGTGGCCGCGGTGGAGAAGGCCAACGAGGCCGGCATCCTGGTGGTGGCCGCGGCCGGCAACAAGGGCCCGTACCCCAACACCATCGACACGCCCGCCACCTCGCCGGCCGCGCTCACCGTGGGCGCCACCATCGATTATCGGACGCCGGACCTGGGCGACGACAAGGTGGCGTGGTACTCGGGCACCGGCCCGACCAGCTTCGACCGTCTCGTGAAGCCGGACGTCATCGCGCCGGGCACCTACATTGTCAGCACGTGGACCGACGGCGGCTACAAGAAGGATACCGGCACCTCAATGGCCGCGCCGCTGGTGGCCGGCGCCGCGGCGCTGCTCATCGACGCGCGCCCGGAGACGACGCCGGAAGAGCTGCGTCAGGTCCTCCGCGAGACGTCGCAGAAGATCCGCAGCTACGACGAGAACATCCAGGGCAAGGGCGTGGTGCGTCCACTGGCCTCGCTGGAATCGCTCATGCCCCAGCCGGAGCCCGTCGCCCATTGACCGGCTAACAAACGCTGGAATCCAAGGACAAGCCCGGCCACGCACAGAAAACATGCGTCGTGCGTTCACTCGTCGTCTTGTTGATTGCCCTCACCTTCGCCCCGGCCATTGCCGCGGACGAGGTCGTCTACACCATGCCCGGCGCGTTTTCGGTCTCACGCCCCAGCGCCGCCTGGAAATGGGTGACCGACGCGAAGGATCCCGAGGCCGTCGCCCTTTCCAACAGCCGCACCGGCATCGAGATCGTCTTTCGCTGGGTGGCCAACTCCAAGAAGATGAATTCCGAGGACATCACGCGCACGCTGCGGCTGCGCATGATGAACGACCTCTCGTATGAGGGACAGGCCTTTTCCTCTATCCGCCCGGTGTCCATTGGCGGCACGTCCGGAGCCGGTTTTAAAGTAGAGCGCACCACCGGCTCCTCGGTTGTGCATCGCACCAAATACGTGGTGGCTTCGCACCGAACCCACGCGCTGGTCATCGCGGTGATGGGCGGCGCGCGCCTGAGCGACAAACACCAGGCGGAAGTGGACGCGGTGCTCAAATCGGTCACGTTCACTAAATGAAAAAGCCCTCCTGAGAGAAGGGCTTCTTCGGGTCGGGGGGGATAGGTTCTTAAGCGCCGACTGCGACCGGCTGCTGCTCTTCGCGGCAGCAACGATCGATCATCTCTTCGATCTCTTCCGGCGTCATTTCAGTGATGTAGGAGAACTCCGTGCTCAGCAGTTTCTTGGTCTGTTTCAGCATGGAAAGCTCCTTGGGGGAGAGCTTCTTGTGCTGGCTGAGATCGGTGAGATCGCGAATCACTTCGGCGACCTGGTAGATGTCGGCGCTCTTGATCTTCTTGAGGTTGATGTTGTAGCGCTCAGATGACTTGATGGGCAATTCGCTCTTGCAGCGACGCAGGAACTTGAATACCTTGGGGACTTCTTCCTTGCCCACTAGATTGCGAATGAGCGTGTTGCTCTGGCTCAGGTTGACCATGATCTTGAGGCGGTCGTTCTGAAAGGAGATCACGGCGAACTGGTTGTGTTTGCCCAGAATCGTCTTCTCTTCGATCAGTTCCACGACGCCTACTCCGTGGAGAGGATGAATGACTTTCTGTCCGAGTGTGTACATGAATGTGGGACCTCCCAGCGTCACTGGCTTTGAGTCGAGCGTATTATAGCAGCCACCCTGCTGGAAATACACTCGCAATTTCGCAAGTTCTGTTAACATCCGGCCGGCCCGGAAGTGCCTCCACAAGCGACCAGAATCCAATCGAGACGGGCATGGTGGTGGGCTCGTCGACGATAACGGCGGTCGCTTGTTGGAACTTCGCCGTGCACTCCCTCAGGAGTGGGGACCGACCCGGTGGCCACGCTCACGTCTCTGCGCGGGCTGCGGCTCGGCACGTCTGCGGGGTAGATTTCGGGGCTCGGGCGGGGGTTCCTCTCCGGGGATGAAAACTGCTCCTACCTGCACAGGTGGATCAGGAGCATCTCCAGGAGCAGCCTGCCGTCCTTGCCGCTTTTCATGCCCAGGTCCGCGCGGGCCAGCATCTCCAGCACCGTTTCCAGGTCGCGCACGGAGTAGCGGCGGGTGGCGGCGAGGTCTTTCTTGATCTGGTAGTCCTTGCGCTCGGTCAGCGACGCGATGCGGGCCGGCGACTCCCCGCGCTCCCCAAGCGCCTTTACTTTCAGCAGGCTGCGGAACTGCGAGCTCAAGTACCCCAGGATGGCCAGCGGGTGCTGCTCGTCGTCGATCAGCACGCCCAGGATGCGGAGCGCCTCGCCGCCGTCCTTGCGCGCGATGGCGTCCGAGAGCGCGAAGATCTTGGCGTCCGGCGTCCAGGTCGTGATGGCTTCCACGTCGCGCTGCTCCACCTGGCGACGCTCGCCCACGTAGCACGCGATCTTGTCCATCTCGGAATCCAGCGCGGAGGCGTCCTCGCCCACCCGGGTCAGGAACATCTGGCGGACGCCGGGCGCGATCCGCACGCCGCGCGCGGCAAATCCGCGCTCCACGAAGCGGGCAAGCTCCTCGCCGCCAAGGGTTCCCCCGACCACCGTCCCCAGTTTTTGCACGGCGGAGATGAAGCCGCGCAGACCGCCTCCGCCTTCCTCCGGCTCCTCGCCTCGGGAGGACGCTTTGGGCTGCGCGCTCATGAACACGACCGTCCCGGGCGACGCGGTGGGCAGGTAGGCGGCCAGCGACTTCAGCGCCGCCTCGCTCAACTGGTGCACGTCGCGCAGCCAGACCAGCCGCCGATCGGTCATCATCGGCAACTCCTCGCACAGCGCGATGAGCGTGCCGGCTTCGGTCTTGCGCTCGCAGTCGTGGCGGTGGAAATTGAAGTCGCGGAAGTCCGTCACAACCGCGTTGAGCAGCGCGTCCTGCACGCCGCGCAGCACCACGGTGTTGTCCGTGACCAGGAGCCAGAGGTTGCTCTTGACCCCGACGGTGAGCGCGTCGAGCGCCTGTGAATATCCCAGCGCGGGCATGTCAGGTGCGCGCCATGGATACCGCGGCCGCCTCCGCCAGCGTTGACGTGTACGGCGCCCGCATCACGCCGCGCTCGGTTACGATGGCCGCGATCAGTTCGTGGGGCGTGACGTCGAACGCGGGATTGGCCGCACGCGTGGATTCCGGCGCCATGCGCCGCCCGGCGTGATGGGTCACCTCGCTGGGATCGCGCTGCTCGATCACGATGTGGTCGCCGCCGGGTAAGGACAGGTCGATCGTGGAGAACGGCGCGGCCACGTAGAAGGGAATCCCGTGGTGCTTCGCCAGGACGGCCACGCTGTAGGTGCCGATCTTGTTGGCCACGTCGCCGTTGGCGCAAATGCGATCGGCGCCAACCACGACCATGTCCACCTTGCCCTGCCGCATGAAGTAGCCCGCCATGTTGTCGGTGATGAGCGTGAACGGAATCTTTTCCTGGTCAAGCTCCCAGGCGGTGAGCCGGGCGCCCTGCAAGAGCGGCCGCGTCTCGTCGACGAACACGTGCAGCCCCTTGTCGCGCGCCCACGCCGAGCGGATGACGCCGACGGCGGTGCCGTACCCGCCGGTGGCCAGCCCGCCGGCGTTGCAGTGGGTGAGCACGCGCGCGCCCTGGGGGACCAGCGCGGCGCCGAAATCTCCCATCTGGCGGCACATCCACTCGTCCTCGGCGTCGATGGCGCGCGCCTCGTCGAGCACCCGGGCGCGAAATGCCTCTACGGATCTGAGCCAGGGGGAGTCGCCATCGGCGCCCGCCTCCGCGAAATTCGCCTCATCGAGCAGGGGACGGGCGACGGCGTCCACGCGATCCAGGGCCCAGGCGAGGTTCACCGCGGTGGGGCGGGTGCCGCGCAAGGTGGCGCGATCCGCGTCCCATCGCTCCAGCCAGGACGCACGGTCGGAGGCGTCATTTGAAAGCGCGGCCAGCGCCATCCCATAGGCGGCCGCGATGCCGATGGCCGGCGCGCCCCGCACCGAGAGATTGCGGATGCCGTCGGCCACGCCGTCGACGTCCCGCAATTCGAGGAAGGTGATCTCGCCGGGCAGCAGCCGCTGATCCAGCATCTTGACGTGATCTCCGCCCCAGCCAACGACCTTCATGCGGGCGCCGCCTCCGTCTCCGTCTCGAGCAAGGTTGCTGCCGCGGCCTGAGTCTGCGGCCGCTCGTCGGTGCCGAGCAGCGAGTACACCACCACGTCCAGGTGCTTGCCGGCCACGAAGTGCGAGCCGCGCAGGATGCCCTCCCGCACGAATCCGCACTTCTCGAAGACCCGCTGGGCGCGCGTGTTGTGGGTGAGGACGCGCGCCTCGATGCGGTGCAGCCGCAACTCTTCGAAGGCGAAATTGACCATCAGCTCGATGGCCTCGCTGCCGTAGCCCTGGTTCCAGAAGCGCCGCTCGCCGACCAGCAGCCCGATCTCGCCGCGGCCCACGCGCCAGTCGATGTCCCCGATCTCGATGTTGCCCAGGTACTCGCCGTCCTGCGTCTTGATGGTGAACATGCGCTGGTTGTTGTTGTTGCAGACGTTGTCGAACCATCGCTCGATGTCCACCAGGGACTTCGGGTTGGGATTCATGCCGGTGAGGTAGATCAACTCGGGATCGTTGGCCCAGTGGTAGTTCTGGGAAACGTCGAAGCGTTCGAGCGCCCAAAGACGGATGCGCTGGCCTAAAATCATGCAATGTCCTTTCTCGGAAACGGCTTATTGGCCCGCACACCGCCGAGGTCCTCCAGGAGCCGGTACGGCACTTGTGGCGAGCGGGTTTTCCGACACTCTCCCAGGCGGAGGACTCGCCAGAAGGCCCAGAGAAGTGATGATCCGCGCCACGCCGCGCCATTTTTCACCTGATGAAGCGCTTCATCAGGGGGCAGATCACAGGGGTTCCCCAATGGCAGACATCACCGCGTATTCGCTTCAGAAGTACCAGACGCTGGTGCGCCTGAATCCCAACGACCCGGACGCGCACTTCGGGCTCGCGGTGGCGCTCGAGGAGAAAGAAGAGTTCCCCGAGGCGGTCAAGGAATACGATACCGCCATCAAGCTGAATCCCCGCCACGCCCGCGCCTTCCTCCACAAGGGCTTCATGTACACCAAGGCCGACGAGCGGGCGCTGGCCGTCAAGTCCTGGCAGGCCGCCTGGGATCTGGAGCCCAACATCGGGCACGTGATGAAGGATCCTTCGCACGCCACCTACTACACAAAAAAGATCCAGAAGGCGCTCGAGCAGTTCAACCGTCCCATCACCATCAACCCCAGCGACGGCTACGCCCACTTCCACCTGGGGATGGCCTACAAGTTTTTTGACAAGCCGGAACTGGCGCTGCAAAGCCTCAAGCGGGCCATGGACATCAACCCGCGCCTGTGGGAAGCGTACGACGCGGCCGGCCAGATCTACGCTTCGCTGGGCCAGAACCAGTACGCGATCCTCCACTTCCAGAAAGCCGCCGACGCGAACCAGAAGTACTCCGACGCGTTCTACAACCTCGGCATCATGTACGAGAAGGAGAACATGGTGGCGCTCGCCGCGCAGCAGCTGGAGCGCGCGCTGGAGCTAGACAGCGACTCGCCCAAGATCCACTATGCGCTGGGCGTGGTGTACCTGAAGCAGAACAAGGTCATGAACTCGATCAAGAGTTTCCAGCGATCCCTTGATCTCGACTCGACGAACCCCATGGTCCACTTCTCGCTCGGCCAGGCCTGCCAGCAGATCTTCCGCCCCGACTTCGCCATCCAGGAGTTCGAGCGCGCCATCGAGCTCGATCCCCGCTTCTCCGAGGCGCACTACCACCTGGGGATGATCTGCATGCAGGTGGGCGACGTGCCCAAGGCCATCTCCAGCCTGGAAGCGTGCCTCAAGATCAGCCCCGCGGATCCGTACGCGCACTACAATCTCGCCGAGGCCTACCGCCGCATCGGCAACCACGAGAAGGCCATCCCGCACTATTACTCGGCCATCGAGCTGAACCCCAAGGACGCGTTCGCCCACTACAACCTCGCGCTGGCCTACCAGCGCACGCGCCAGCACGAGCAGGCCGTCCAGGAGTTCGTGAAGGCCATCGAGCTGGCGCCACGAGAGGGCCACTTCCACTTCGACCTCGCGCGCTCGTACCAGGCGCTGGAGCGCTACAGCGAAGCCATCCAGGAGCTGGAGCGGGCGCTCGACTTCAATCCCAACGACGTGGAGGCCCACTTCGAGCTGGCCAACTGCTACCTGGAGAGCGGCCAGTTCGACGCCTGCATCCACCTGTACCAGAAGGTGACCCAGCTCAATCCGTCCTCGGCGCAGGCGCACTATTCGCTGGGATTGGCGTTCCTGCGGCTGGAAGAGGCCGACTACGCCTTCGAAGAGTTCCAGAAGGCCGTCAAGCTCGACAACCGCCACGTCCCGTCGCTGCACCAGCTTGGCTACATCTACCTGCACCACCGCGACAAGCCCGAAGTGGCCACCGAGTTCTTCCGCCAGGCGCTGGACGTTGACGGCGCCTATGTGGGCGCGCGCATGGATATGGGTGACGCCTACCTGAAGATGGGCCAGACGGTCAACGCGCTCAAGGAGTTCGAGGCCGCCCGTGAAGGGGCGCCGGAGGAGGTGCGCGTGATGGTGCGCTACGCCGGTCTCCTCGACAAGATGGGACGCGGCGACGAAGCCGTGACCGAGCTGCAGCGCGCCATCACGTTTGATCCCGAGAACTCGGAGACGCGCTCCGTGCTCGCCCGCACCTACGAGGCGCGCGATCAGATCAACCTGGCGATCGACCAGTACCTCAAGGCGGTTTCCCTGAAGCCGCGCGAGGTCGAGTACCTGGTGCGGCTTGCGCGGCTGTACTGGCGCATGGACAAGATCGAGGAAGCCAAGAACCACTTCGACCGCATCCTCAAGATTGACCCGGATCACGACGAGGCCAACCAGTCCCTGGAAGCGCTGTTCGAGGGCCAGCGCGCGCCGGTCGAGCGTGCCCCGCAGCCGGCGGTCACGCGTCCCGCCGAGCCCGCGCCGCCGCGCGCCACGGCGCCTCCTACCTCCAGTCAGCCGCCCGCCGCGGCGGAGCCCGTCCGTCCGGTGTCGCCGCCGATCCAGCGGCCCACCGCCCAGCCGCCGGTGGCGCCGCCCACCACGACGACCGCCGGCGCGGTCCCCCGCGAGGTCGAGGCGAGCTTCCGACGCGCGGTACTGGCCCACGCGATGGGCAAGCGCGAGCAGGCGGACAAGCTGTTCAACGAGATCCTGGAGCAGTACCCCGACTACTACCAGGCCTACTACTATCTCGGTAAGAATGCCCTGCGCACCGATCAATACACCGCCCGCTACCTGTTCGAGCAGGGACTTTCCCTGGCCACCGCGTCGGGCGACGTCGAGTTCCAGACCATGTTCTCCGACGAGCTGGCCGTGCTGGGCGCCGGTGCCGAAGCCGCTCCGCCCACGGTGGAGATGCCGGCCGCGGAGGTCGCCGTCCCGCCGGTCCAGCCTGAGGTGGTCGAGGCGCCGGAGCCCGAGGTGGCGCCCCAGCCGGAGATTGTCGAGCCCATCCCCTTCGAGTCGCCCATGGTGAACGAGACGCCGCGCCTCGAGGAGGCGCCGGTGGTTGACGAGGCGCCTGAGCCTGAGCCGCAGCCGCCGCTGCCGGTGGAGGAGCCGTTGTCTTTTGCCCCCGAGCCGGAGCTCGTGGCGCCCCGCATTGAAGCAGTGGCATTCGAGACGCCGCCCGCCGAAACAGAGCCGGTCGCCGCGGTAGTCGAAGAAGTCGAGCCGACTGTCGAGGCCACGGAAGTCGTCGCCGCAGTCGTGCCGCCGGTTGACGAAGCGGCGCCGATCACGGAGCCCGTGCAGCCCGAGGTTTTCGAGGAAGTCCTCGAAATCCCCGAGGAAGTCCCCATCGCGGACGTCGAGATGGTGTTCGCCGAGGCGTCGTCACCCGCCGCCGTCGAGGAGCCTGGGCCGGTTGCGGTGGTCGAGCAGCCCGTACCTGGCGGTACATCCGCGGCCGACGAGCTTCCCGCGGAAGTGCAGTCCGCGGTGCGCGAGAACCTGCTGCTGGCCAATGATTTCATGGACATGGGCCGCTACGAGAAGGCCCGCGCCCGCCTGGAGCGCGTTCTCGAAGTCGCGCCCGGCTACCGCGAGGCGGTATTGCGGCTGGTGGAGCTGTTCGGGCGCCTGGGCGCGCCCGCGGACGGGATTCCCGTGCTGGAATCAGCCCTGGCCCACCATCCCACCGACGTCGCCCTGCACGACGAGCTGGCGAGTCTTTACGTGTCGCTGGGCCAGCCCGCCCAGGCCATCGAGGTGTACAATCGCGCGCTGATCTTCAGCCCGGACGACCCCGTCTTCAGCGAGCGTCTCGCCAGCCTCACCATGCGGGCCGTGGATCCACGCGAGGCCATCAGCATGTTGCAGCGCTCGCTCAAGGACGATCCCGACAGTTTCGAGCTGATGCTGAAGCTGGCCCGCGCCTACGCGATGGCGGAAAAGCCCGCGCTGGCGGTGGTGCAGTACCAGAAGGCGCTCAAGATCCGCGAGACGGCCGGCGCCTACGTCGAGCTTGGCGAAATCTATGAAACGCTCGGCAAGGCGGACGCCGCCCTGCGCTCCTACCGCTCGGCGAGCGGTCTGGAGTCGGGCTCGTACGCGGTCGCGCGGCACCTGGTCCCGTTGCTCGTCGAGCGGGGATTGTTGCAGGACGCGCGCGATCTCATCGGGACAGCGCTCGCCAGTGGCAATCTGCCCGTCGAGGAGCGGGCTGATCTGGAGGCCCGACTGTCGCAGCTCGACACCGCGGCGCGCATCGGCGCTGGAGCCGGCTCGCCGTTCGCGGAGGTGGCCGGCCCTGAGGTCCCCGAGATGGTGGACATCGCCGAGGACGTTCCGGCGACGCCGGTGGCCGAGGAGCAGCCCTGGGAGCCGGACACCATCGAGATGGAGCCGACCTCCATCGAGGATGCATTGCAGTCGGAGTCCATCGAGGAGGCGTTGCGGACAGCGCCGGTGGCCGAGGAGCCGACCCCCGTCGTGGAGCCGCCTCAGCCCATGCTGGAGGCCGAGCCTGTGCTCGGGATGGTCGACGAAGTCCTCTCCGAGCCCGTCGAGGAGATTGTGCCCCGCGACGAGGTCGTCCAAGAGCGGCCGGTGGAGGAGCCCGTGGCCGAGGCGCCGGGGCCGGAATTGGAGCAGCCGGCTGTGGAGGCGCCTTTCGCCGAGGAGCCCGCTGAGGCCGCCGCTGAGGCCATCCCCGAGTCCGAGCCCGCGGGCGAGGTACCCGTGGAAGTGCCGCCGCCCGCCATCGAGGAGCCGGTCGCGGAAGCGCCCGTCATCGAGCAGCCTGTCGCGGAGGAAGCGGTTCCCGCCGCGACGGAGGAGCCGGCCCATCGGAAAGTGCGCAAGCTGGGCAAGAAATCTCCCGCCTCGACGCCCGAGGAAGCACCTGCCGAGGCCACCGTTGAGGAGCCGCATCCTCGCACCGTGCG
>VGFD01000175.1 GCA_016868975.1 Armatimonadota bacterium
TTGATGAGCTGCCTCTCAAGGACGTCAACACCATCAAGACGCTGAAGGTGGTGGAAAGCATCCCCGGAACTTCCGGCACCGCGTGGGAAGCCCAGGTCACCAACGTCGTCCACCTCGCCCGCGACCAGATCTCCACCAGCCCGGAGTGGTTCCGCGACGAGTCGGCGCCGCGATCGGAAAGGCGCTCGCCTGATTGGGGCGCGGATCTGCCTGGGTGTAGCATGGCCGAGCGCGCGCATGCGTGGATGAGACCCGTAAGGCGAAGCTACTTGTGCCGCGCGCCACTAACTAAGAAGCGCGACCGCCAGCATCGTCTTGGCGTCGACAATTTCCCCGGCCGCGATCATCTGCTCGGCCTGTGCCAGCGTCACCGCGCGCATCTCCGCGATGTCCTCTTCGGCGTCGACCCCCAGGGTCTGCGTGCAGTCTCGCGCGAGGTAAAGATGCATTTTCTCGGTGCAATAGCCGGGCGTGAGATAGAACGAGCCGAGCAGTTCCATGGAGCCGGGCTCGAGCCCACATTCCTCCATCAGCTCGCGGCGCATGGCCGGCTCGGGCTCCTCGCCAGGGTCGATCTTGCCGGCCGGAACTTCCCAGATCTGGCGCCCGACCGGGTGGCGATACTGGTGGATCAGGACCAGCTTTCCATCCGGAGTGAGCGCCGCCACCGCCACGGTGTCCGGGTGCACCACGACTTCTCGATCCGTCTCGCGCCCCGAAGACAGGCGGACCCGATCCACGCGCACTTTCACCACGTGTCCTTCAAACACCATCCGCGAGTCGAGCCGCTCCGTCATCCTTCCGCCACCGTGTATCGGTAATACATCCTCAGGAAGACAAAAAGCAAGAACACCCAGAACAGCGCGCGCGCCACCCGGCTGGTGCCAAGCGGACCGGGCAGCCGCTCATTGGGAATAAACAGGAGGATGGCGAACACCGCGTTCATGGCAATGACAACGAATTGGGCGTAGTGCGGATCCACCGGCAATAATCGTGACACGTCTCCGGAGAGCCGCACGAATTTCTCCTTGAACAGCAGCCAGGGAAGACCGGCCGGCAAGAGCATGGCGATGAGCGCGGCCGGGCGCAGCATGTCGCGGGTGGATCGGGACACGAGCCGGAGCACGCCCCAGACCCCGACCGGCACGAGCAGCGCCAGCAGGAACAGCCAGCGCGTCGCGGTGATGCCGCGGGCGACCAGCGCGAAGGCGTCGGGACTGACCGAGATCGAGCCGCCCATCAACTGCTGCAGATTGCTGATCATCTCCCAGGTGTTGAGCTTGTAATAAATGACCGCCGCGGTGGGGCCCAGGCCCACCAGGAGGATCAGCAGCACCGCGGCCCAGGTGGGAATGATGGACGGCGCCTCGTCTTGCAGGGTCACGTGCACCGCCAGGACGCGCTCCTCGTGCGGGACCACCACGCGGATACTGCCCTTCGCCTCGTTGACCTCGTCGAGCTGCGCGGTGTCCACCCAGACCTGAATTTCCTGATCGTTTCCCTCAAAGGACTGGGGACTGACTTTCAGCCACGCTTCGGCGGCGGTGGCCGTGCCGGCCAGGGTGCCGCCGCCTTCGTTGGCGACCGCGAAGCCGGTGAGAATCATCGACTCTCGCTCGGCATGGGTAAGGCGCAGCTCGGGCGGCCGCAGCACCATTCGAGGAGGGTTGGCGGCGAAACGTTGCGCCTCGCCGCTGAGCCACTTCTCCGCCTCCGACATGGTTTCAAAGCGGAGTCCCTCTCCAGGGCCCAGGCAGCGATGCAAAATATCCCACAATTCGGCGTCGACTCCCGCTGGCGGGGACTGGGCAAGCGGCAGCGACGCGCCCAGCATGCGGGCGCCCAGCGCGCCCAGCGACCAGACGTCGAAACGGCGGTGCAGGCCGCTTTCCAGCGTGGACGGGTCCTCGGCGGCATGCACGTCGGGCGGCACCGGATCCAGCGTGGGATCACCGGCAACCACCCTGGCATGCTGCTCGGGTGGAAATATCCGCAATAATCCGTAAGACGTGAGCCGCAGCCGACCGTCCGGCAGCTGCACGAAATTCTTCTCGGTAAATCCGCCCAGCAACAGCGGCGGGTCCTGGCTGTGTATCAGCACCAGCACGCGGGCCAGGGAGAGCAGCCAGGCGCGTGCCTGGGCGCTCTCGAGGGGGGTTTCGAGGACTTCCTCGAGGGGCTTGCCCTCCACCCGCTGGGTGACCGTCCAGGCGTATCCGCGCTCCATGAAAAACTCCGCCACCAGCGGAAGCTGCGCGTGCTGCAGCTCGGCCTCGCGATCTCCCTCGGCGTAGAACCATGCCATGAACGACTTGCGCTCGGCTTCGTCGTCGGGAATGGTAAACTGCGTCAGCACCCAGGGGCGCTCGTTGATGGAGTCGCGCACAAGGTAGCGGCGGTACGCCTCACCCTCGTCAAGGGGCTCCAGCACCTGGTACTTGCCGGCCAGGTTGAGGCCCTCGGCGAGGACTTCAATGGGAGGCAATTTCCGCCTCGACCTCCTCGACCGACAGGATGTGATTGGAAGTCTTCGCCCGCGCGATAATCCGCTTCACCAGGTCCGGCTCGGGCTCGCGGCCGTGCTGGCGGAGCCATGCCACCACGTTGGACTCTCCACTCATGGGGCCGATGTCGATGACCTGGGAGCGGCCAAACCAGCCGGCCGGCACCCCGGAATATACCCGATCCGCCAGCCAGTCCTCGCCTTTTGCCTGGGCTTTCACGATGGCGGCCGCGTGGACGCCGGTGGCGGTGCGAAATGCGTCCTTGCCAAATACCGGATAATTCACCGGAATCTGGAACCCGCACGCCGCAGCCACGGCCTCGACGTGCTCGCCGAGGCGGCTGAGATCCCGATCAATGTATCCGAGGAGGCGCAAGTTCACCAGCAGGTGATCGAGCGCCGCCAGGCCCGGCCCGTGCCCGCAGGACAACACCGAGGCGTGCAGGGCGCTCGCGCCGGCGTGCACGGCGTCCAGGCAGTTCACCACCGCCAGATCGCGCTCGTTGTGTCCGCTCCACTCGATGCGGACATCTGGCGCATGCTCGCGGGCGAATTCCACGAGACGGCGCACCGCGTGCGGGGTGGCCAGCCCGGCGGAGTCGTCGAGGACGACCGCGTCCGTGCCGGCACAGATGCGCAGGAGCGCTGCCAGGGTGTCGGGATGCGCGCGGCTGGCATCTTCCAGGATCACTTTTCGGCGGCGGCCGTCCAGGCGCCGGGCCACCTCGTCCAGGTATTTTTTCTCGTCCTCGAAAGCGTGGGAGTACTGGCGCAGGCGGCTGGCCCACACCCGCACCTCCCCGATGGCGTCGCCGTCAAATTTCTCTCCGAGCGCGAGCATCACCACCGGCTCCAGCCCCGCTTCACGCGCGGCCGCGATCATGGCGGTCGCGTCGGGACCGGCCGGTCCCACGTTGACCGCGGTAATTCCTACCGCGGCGGCCAGGGGGATAAATTTCAGGCGATCTTTTAGCGCGCAGGGCGCCACCGCCGGCGTGTGATCCTCAATTTCCACCTTGAGCGAAAGGCCGGCCCCACCCACCCGGTTCCAGTCGTAAATCAAGTGATCGCCCGGGTTCATCGCAATCCCAGCGCGGTCACCGGCAGCGCTCCGTACAGGCAGTCGGACAGCCACTTGCGCTCGGCTTCATCAAAGTGGGCCACCGCGTCTCCGGCCGGACGGTAGGCCCGGGCGCCAAGCACCGGCCAGTTGTGCGGCACCGGAACGCCGGTCGCGCGCGCCACGGTTTCAGTGTATTCCTTCAGACGCGACAGATCGCTGTCAATCATGCCCATCACCTTGAGATTGATCAGCAGCAGGTCCATGGGCGTATTTCCCACCCGTTCCCCGACGCCAATGGCGGTGCCGTGGATGCGGTCGGCGCCGGCCTCGATGGCGGCCAGGGCGTTCACGATGGCCAGGGCGCGATCCCGATGCCCGTGCCAGTCGATTTTCACGTCCTGGCCGGTTTCGGCAATCACCCCGCGGATGAATTTGACGAGATTGCGCACGCCCTCCGGCGTGGCGTGCCCCACGGTGTCGGCGAGGCACACGCGGCGCGCGCCCGCTTCAATGGCCGCGGTGTAGAGCGCGCGCAAGGTGTCGGGGTGGGCCCGCGTGGTGTCCTCGGTGACGTACATGCACGAAATGCCGTTTTTCGTTGCGAAGGAAACCGCCTCGACGGTGTGCTTGAGCAACTTCTCCATCGGCCAGTCCTCGGCGTACAGGCGGATAGGGCTCGAACCCAGGAACACGTTGGCCTCGACGTTCATGCCCAGCTCCTGGGAGACTTCCACGATGGGCTGGATGTCCACGATGAGCGTGCGCGCGGCGCAGGACGGCTCCAGCCGCATGTGATTATCGCGGATTTCCCGGCACATGCGCACGACGTGCTCGCGATTGCGCTGGCCGGCGCCGGGCAGGCCGACGTCCGCGCCGTGGATGCCGAGCGCTTCCATCAGGTGGATGATGCGCAGCTTGTCGTCAATCTCCGGATCGATCACCGAAGGCGACTGAAGCCCGTCACGAAGTGTCTCGTCCTCCAGCTCGACAACGCGGCCGGCGTAGAGGCTTGCGTCCTCACGGTTCCAGTCGTAGATGAGATCCTGCGGGCGTACTCCCATGCCACGGCTGTTCTGCTCGCCTGGAGTGCATTCCTGTCCCGTGATGAGGCGGGCGGCGCCGGGGGGGCACTGGAAGGAAATTCAAGGCAGGCAACCGAACGTCTTTGGATTCAGTTCAAGGAGGGTCGCTTGTCCAACCAGCCGGAGCCCTCACCGCCGCCCTCATCCGAGGACCAGATCCAGCCGCGCGCCTCCGCCGCCGAGCAGCAGATCGCCGACAAGCGCCGCTTTCCGCGCGTGGAGCGCGCCATCGCGCTGCAATATCAGGTGTCCCACGACGGCGCGTGGGTCCAGGGCGAGGGACAGATGGAAGCGCTTGACCTCAGCGAGGGCGGCGTCCGCATCCGCATCTCCCGGGAGATGGAGCGGGGCGCCGCGCTGTACCTTCACGTGCCGCTGCCGGACGGGCCGGTCTTCGCCATGGGCACCGTCATCTGGACCGCGCGCGAGGACAACGGCGAATACACCGCGGGCGTCGCGTTCAACGGGCTCAACGACGAGGACCGCGAGCGCATCGCCGCGCACGCGCCGGGCGCCGGATAGATCCGCTAGGCCCTCACGTCGAAGCGGCTGCCCGGGTAGGGCCGCGTGCGGGCCGCCATTTCCACCGCTGCCTGCGGATCGATGACCCCGGCGCCCTGCTCGACGCGATCCGCGCGGGGAAGCGGGCGGGCCGTGCGCATCAGGATCTCCTTGACCTCGCCGGGCCGCAGCGCCGGGTTGGCCTCAATCATGGCCGCCGCCACGCCGGCCACGATAGGTGAGGCCATCGAGGTTCCGTCCATGCCGATGTAGGCCGGGCTGCTGCCCAGGCGGCCCGCCACGGGATGCGACGAGACGGCCTTGCTGAGCGCGTCGCGCAGCTGGTGGATGGGCACGTAGAGAATGGCTTCCGGCGCCATCCCCGACATCACCAGACGAATCGCCATCTGCTGTAGCTGGCGGTCGCTCATCTGATCCACCACCTGGCCGAACTGGGCCGCCTGCAGGTTCATCTGCTCGAGGTCGCTGCCCGGCGAGTTCAAGGACATCACGTTCACGCCGGGGGCAAGGACGTCGGGCTTGCGCTGGCCCGCGGGGGTGGGGCCGCGGCTGGAGAAAGCGGCGACCGCGTCGTCAAACGGGGCCTGGGTGCCGCGCGTGTCAAGCGCGCCCACCGTGATGACGTTGGGATTGATGGCCGGCGAGTCGTCAATGGTGCCGAAGCCCTGCTCGCCGTCGTTGCCGGCCGCCGCCACCACGCAGATGCCGGCCGCGACGGCCGTGTCGATGGCCCTGCCGATGGGGTCGTACAGCGCCGTGGCGCGTCCCCAGAAGTCCTGGCGGGCCGGAATCAAGGGGAGACCCAGCGAAAGATTGGCCACCCGAATTCCGAGGCGGTCCTTGTTGGCCACCATCCACTCGATGCCCGCCACCACGCCGTCCACGGCGTCGGAGAGGCGGCCGCCGCCGCCCTCGCCGATCACGCGGATGCCGATGATGTTGGCCTCCGGAGCGGGTCCTGCGAACCGCCCGTTAGACAGCGCGCCGGAACCAGCCGCGTCGCCGGCCACGTGGGTGCCGTGGCCGAAGCTGTCGTAAGGCTGCCGCCGCCCCTCAACGGCGTCGGCGAAGGCCACGATGCGGCCCTGCAAATCCGGGTGGGGCGCCACGCCGGAGTCGAGGATGGCGATTCCCACGCCCTTTCCAGTGTAGCCCAGGCCGCTGTACAGCGACTCGGAGGGGCCCAGCGGCGCGGTCTGCGAATTTCCGCCGGCCAGGGTAATGCCGTGCCCGACGGCTTTCATCGGGGCGTCACCGCGGCGCACCGGATCCGGAAAGAGTTTCAGCGGGACGTCGTCGACGACGTTAAGCCCCTGTCCGTAGAGCGCGTCCTCGGCGCCCTGGGGAATCCGCGCCACAAAGCCGCTGGCGGACTTCAAGTCGCGGCCCACCACACCGCCCATTCGGGCGACCATCTCGCGCGCGGCCTTGAGCGTGTCGCGCAGCTCGGTCGTGCCCTGATCTTCGGCGGGCAGGACGATAACGTCGCGCAGCCCGTCATCGGGTCGGAGAGCCTTGAAGAGCGGGCGCTCGGTAAGTGTCCTGGTTGATGCCGCAATCGCGGACGTCATGCGGTTTTCCTTCCTTTTCCGCCGGACGGCGTGTGTTTGCCACAGGATAGCAGATTGGCGCTGTACTTGTGTTTCAAAGGTGTGAACAGGCGGAAACGCGGCGCTTCGCGAAACCTGCGGCAGTCGACGGGGTCTAGAGCCCACGGAGGAAGGGTTGGAGGTTACGCTCATGAGTCGCTGGATATGCTGGACCCTTCCTCTGATCGCGGTGATGCTGGCCTCGGGGGCCTGGAGCGCGGATCCGCCGGTGGGCTACGTGGTGGCCATCGACGGCAAGCTCGAGCGCAAGCCGAGCAGCGGAAACTGGGCGGTTGCAAGACTGCAGCAGCCCGACTACGTGGGCGATCACCTGCGCACCGACAAGCAGTCCATGGCCGCGGTGGAGTTCACCCGCGGCGGCAAGGTGGGCGTCAACACCGCGACCGAGATTCTCATCGTCGGCCCGCGCGAGGCCAAAGACGTCACCGAGCGATCCACCGTCGAGCAGATCACGGTACAGGCCGGCAGCATCTGGGCGAAATTCGCCAAACAGAGCGAGCAGTTCAAGATTCAGACCGAGTCGTGCACGATTGGCATCCGCGGCACCGAGTTCGTGGTGGAGCAGTCCGCCGACGGCGAGACGGAAGTGTCGGTGCTCGAGGGCGAAGTGGAGGTCGTCGACTCGACAAACGAGGTCACTCGGCTCAAGCCGGGCCAGTATATCCGCGCGCGCCGCGGACAGCGCGCGCGGCTCAGCCGGGAAACCGAGCAGCAGATGCGCCAGCGACTGGAGCGGCGGCACGCTCGCTTCACCCGCTTCTGGGCGAAACGCGCGACGTGGAGGACGATCCAGAACAATCCCCCGCAGCGGCAACCGGTCAACCGACCGCGCCCCCGGCCTTGATCCGGGAACTTTGCCGGCGCAAATTTGCTTTACACGGGCATGACGTATCTGAAATGGCTCTTTCTGCTCTCGGCCGCCGTTACGTTTTTCGCGGTGGTGCACGCGGCGCTGGCCGCGCCGTCTTCGGGTGGCGGATCGGAGGTTGGTGTGGACATTCTTGGACCGAAGGCACGTCCGCCCCTTGACGTGAGGGAGCCGGCCCAGGTGCGCACGGCGACCTTCGCCCTGGGCTGATTCTGGGGTCCGGACTGCCAGTTCGGCGGTCTCCCGGGAGTGCTTCGAACCCGCGTCGGGTACGCGGGCGGCACCAGTCAGGCGCCCACCTACCACAATATCGGAGATCATACCGAGACGCTGCAGATTGATTTCGATCCATCGGTGATTCCCTACGAAAAACTGGCGGAGGTTTTCTTCGCCAGCCACAGTCCCGCGCGGCAGGCCTGGAGCCGCCAGTACGCGGCCATCGGGTTCTGGCACGACGACGCGCAGCGCAAGGTGCTGGAAGCGCGGCTGCCGGCCGGCGCGCGCACCGAAATCCGCCGCTATGACGGGTTCACCCTCGCCGAGGAATATCACCAGAAATATTATCTGCAGCAGTATCCGGAGCTGATGCGGGAATTTCGCGCCATGTATCCGTCGTTCGCGGATTTCGTGGCGTCGACCGCGGCGGCCCGCGCGAACGGATACCTGGGCGGCGGAGGCACCGCGGAAGGCCTGCAGGCCGATATCCCACTGCTCGGGTTGAACGCGACCGGTCGGGACGTTGTGCTCAAGAGCGCCCGTCCACGCGTCAAGTGCGGTAATTAGAGGAGGCCGGGAAGCCACCGACGAATGCGCCCTGCCCCGTTCCAACAAACCTGGGGCATAGGAGGACATTCGTATGGCGGGCACCGCAGATATCGGACTCATCGGACTTGCCGTGATGGGCCAGAACCTGGTCATGAACATGAACGATCACGGCTACACGGTGGCCGTCTTTAATCGCACGACCTCCAAGGTGGACGAGTTTCTCAACGGCGACGCGAAGAACACCAGAGTGATCGGCACCCACACGGTGCAGGAGCTGGTGGCCAACCTCAAGCGCCCCCGCAAAGTGATGCTGATGGTGCAGGCCGGCAACGCGGTCGACGCGGTCATCGCCGAGCTGGTGCCGTTCCTGGAGCCGGGCGACATCATCATCGACGGCGGAAACTCGCACTACACCGACACCGCTCGGCGCTGCAAGGACCTTGAGGCGAAGGGCTTCCTCTTCGTGGGCTGCGGCGTGTCGGGCGGCGAAGAAGGCGCCCGCAACGGCCCGTCGCTCATGCCGGGCGGCTCGCCGGCCGCGTGGCCGGAGATCAAGGCGATCTTCCAGGCCATCGCCGCCAAGGTGGCGGACGGCACGCCGTGCTGCGAATGGATGGGCGCGGGCGGGGCCGGCCACTTCGTGAAGATGGTGCACAACGGCATCGAGTACGGCGACATCCAGCTCATCAGCGAAGCGTACGACGTGATGGGCAACGTGCTCGGCATGCACCCCGACGAGATGGCCGACGTGTTCACCGACTGGAATAAAGGGGAATTGAACTCGTACCTCATCGAGATCGCCTCCGACGTGCTGCGCTTCAAGGACGAGGACGGCACCCCGCTCATCAGCAAGATCGTGGACGCCGCGATGCAGAAGGGCACCGGCAAGTGGACGTCCGAAGCGGCGCTCGACATGGCCGTGCCGCTGAGTCTGATCACCGAAGCCGTGCTGGCCCGCTTCCTGTCCGGCTTGAAGGACGAGCGCGTCAACGCCTCCCGAGTGCTGCCCGGCCCCACGCCGGCCTTCACCGGCGACAAGTCGGCCTTCCTGCGGGACCTCGGCCCGGCGCTGTTCGCCGCCAAGATCATCTCCTACACGCAGGGCTACATGCTGTTCCGCGCCGCCGACGTTGAGTACGGCTGGAACCTCAACTACGGCGGCATCGCGCTCATCTGGCGCGAGGGCTGCATCATCCGCTCGGCGTTCCTGGGCCGCATCAAGGAGGCATACGATCGCAATCCCAGGCTGGTGAACCTGCTGCTCGACGACTACTTCAAGACGCAGATCCAGGCCGGCGAGCCGGGCTGGCGCCGCGTCCTGTCGAAAATGGTCGAGTGGGGCGTGCCGGCTCCGGCGCTGTCGAGCGCGCTGTCGTTCTACGACGGATATCGCCGCGAGCGGCTGCCGGCCAACATGGTGCAGGCCCTGCGGGATTATTTCGGGGCGCACACCTACGAG
>VGFD01000176.1 GCA_016868975.1 Armatimonadota bacterium
ACTTTACCCCGACGACCATCCCATCGGGCCCCACGAGGTGCTCGACGCGCGTTTCGCGGAAGCCTGCCTCGCGCATCCACTTCTGGCAGTCGGCGCCGCTGTAGTCGAAGCCATCGGGCGTCTCGACCAGCATGTTGAGGCTCATCAGCAGACCGAACGCGTTGGTGCGGCGGTCGTTGTCGATGAGCGCCTCGTACACGATGAAGGCGCCCCCCTCCGGAAGAGCGTCGTACACCGAAGCGATCAGCCGTTTCTTATCCGCCAGTCCCCAATCGTGGAGGATGTGGCCCATCACGTACACGTCGGCCGGGGGAAGCCTGTCCTTGAAGAAATCCCCGGCGTGGAATTTGAGCCGCTCGTGCAGCCCGTGGGCGCGCACGTATTCCTCGAATACTGGCTGCACCTGCGGCAGGTCGAAGGAGCCGCCGGTCAGGTGCGGATGGGCGCGCGCCACAACCACCGGCAAGCAGCCCTGGGCGCCGCCCACGTCGATGAACGTGCGGTGCCTGTCCCAGGGGAATTTTTGCGCGATGGCGTGCGCCGCGCCCATGCTGATGCCGGTCATCGCCTGCAAGAACGATTTTAACGCGGCCGGATTGGAATAGAGCTCGTCAAAGATATTCTCGCCGGACTCACGCAGCTCGTTTTGCGGGCGGCCGCTGCGCAGCCCGTCGGTGAGGCCGCCCCAGGCGCTCCACAGGCGCTGGTTGGCCATTTCCAGGACCCCGCCCAGGTACGACGGCTTCGCGCGGTCTAGAAAAAGATCCGTTTCTGGAGTATTCGAATACACGCCGTCGTGGCGCTCAAGCATTCCCAGCGCTACCAGCGCGTCGAAGAAATCCAGCGCCGCGCGCTCGTGCAATCCGAGGCGCGCGCGCAGCGACTCCGCGGTCAGCGGGCCCTGGCCCAGCTCGGTGAAAACCCCCAACTCCACCGCGCTTAGAAGCGCCTTCGCCCCCCAGAACCCGAGTCCAAGCTGCAGAATTCTCGACGGGGTCACCTCAGTCGTCGTCGTCATCACAAGCAGCCTCGGGAGCCCGTCCTGCCGCTCGCCGCAACGGAAAGGGCGCCGTGCGGTCGCGGAAGTCCACCACGGTGACCCCGTCGGCCTCGCAAAGGTGGTGGTAGGGCATGCGGCGCGTCGGCACTTCCTCGAACCGGTCTTCGGACAAAACCCGCACTTCGTTCAATACCAGCGACTCGCCGTAGTAATGTGGATTGTCCTGCGCGGGACGGAGAAGCGTTCCGTCGCGCTCGATGAACGGCCCGGCCCCGCGCCCGCCGGTGAACGGCCGATCCTCGTACAGGCGTTGCTCGTTGACCGGGTGTGGCGTCCACACGTCGCTGAGCAAGCGGTCTGAGTAGAATATGCAGAGCCTCCGCCGATCCGTCCGACCCAGCGAGGTGAACATCCACCAGTGGCCGTCGCGGCGCAAAAGCGTCGTGTCGGCCGCGTCCACCCCCCCGCATCAGCACGCCGCACGGCTCCCAGCGGTCCGCAAGCCCGGTGCACCGGTAAATCTCGATCGTGGAGTTGCGGCAGGTTTCCGGCACCATGTAGAGCACGCCGCCATCCTCCACCAGAAAAGGATAAGACAGGTGATAGGGCCGCTCCAGCGCCACGCGCGGCGTTCCCCCGAGCGGCATCGTGCAGATGCGTGCCATATCCCGCAAATACGAGTAGTCCTCGAAAAACAGATGCGGCACGCCCTCCCGTACGATGACGAAAGGGTCGGCATAATAATGAAGGGCCGGCGCAATCACCGCGCCCCATTGCAGCACCTGAACCTGAAAATGCTCGCGCGCCAGGCGTAGAAGGCCGCCGAGTCTTACCACCAGGAGCAGGGGGCGGGCCGATAATGGTTCATGTTCTGGGCGCAGGCAGCTCGGCGGGGACGCCACACGCCACACGCAGCGGATTTCGCCAGTGAAACGGCGCATCCTTTTCCCCCGCCGCGGGTCAAAGCACGCGTCATTCGCCTGCCGATCGCGTGACTCGGCAAGCCCCGAAGGAGCTTCACATGAAGAGCGCCGTCATTACCCTCGCGCTGGCCGCGACGCTGGCCGGGCCGGCTTGCGCGGCCCCCATGTTCTCCGACGTCCCGGCCAACCACTGGGCCTACGACGCCGTGCAGGTGCTGGCCGCCAAAGGGATTATCGAGGGCTACCCGCCGGAGACAAAAGCCAGGCCGGCCAACTTCGTGCAGCCGGCCCCGAAGAAACCCGCGCCGAAGAAGCCCGCGCGGTAGCTACTTGCCGATGTTGATGAGCTTGATCTGGCCTTCCTCGCGGGGCATGAACACCACGAAGCCGTAGGTGCCGAGGAGCGCGCGCTGGAGGCGGCCGATGCGCTTCACGCTCTTGCCCGACTCGGTGAGGATCTTCAGCGACAGCTTTTCGGGAATCTTGCCCTTCGTCGCATGGAAGGTGCCGCCGATCGCGTACTGATCGCCCACCTCGGCCACGCCCAGTTTGGTCAGCGACAACCCGGCGCGGACCACCGAGTCCGAGATGTTGACCACCATCACCTCGTGGGGCGCCTGAGAGCGCGACGAAGAGGTGAGAATCACGATGAGCGCCGCGCAAAGGGCGCTGACGGCCAGTGCACGCATGGGGCGAGTTCCTCCGGGAGATTGGTCGCCAGAACCGACACACCGTGGCCCGGAAAGTTTCTCAGGTGGTGCCGAACTTGCTCCGCAGGCGGTCGTACTCTTCCTGGGGGAGGTGGTCGCGGAGGTTGTCCATCGCCTCGTCCTTGTTGACCTTCTTCTCCTTCGAGTAGGCCTTGTGCGCGCTGGAGCTGGCCTGCTTGAAGACCGCCTTCATCTCCTCGCCGGTGATCTGGCCCTGGCTCTGGAAGTAGCGGATGGACACTTCACCCAGCCCGTACGTCCAGCCGTAGATGAACGGCGCGCTGACCAGCTTGCCCACGATCGGGAAGAGGTTGGCCACGATGAGCATCGTCACCTGACCGAACACGCTGACCCCGCTGGTGGCCGCAATGTACGCGAGGATTTTCTCCGGCGGGTCCTGCACCCCGAAAATGCGCGCCACGGACAAGACCATGGCTGACTGCACCGGAATGAGCAACACCAGGTCGCCGAACGGGATGGGCATCAGCACGATGCCCGCCGCCCACAGCGAGAAGTTACGCACGCTGGCCCGCGCGCGGGTGACCGGATCCTCTTCCAGCGCGGCGAACAGCGGCCGCTCAGTGTCCGCGGAGGGTGGCGTGTAGGGCGTCGCCGCGGCCGGCGCCTTGGGCGCCGCGGGCGTGCGCTTCGGGGCTTCCTTGCGCCCCGCCGAGTGGACCGCGGGCTGCACGCCGACGGCCTTGTTGCGGCCCGACGGTGCAGGCTCGGCGGGCGCCTCGGTGGCCTGGCCTTGATACGGGTTGGCCGGCCTGGCATTGTCCTCGTAGGAATATCGAATCGAGCTCTTTTGCAACAGCCGGCCGCCGCACTTGTTGCAGAACGTTGCCTTCTCGCTGGCGGCCGAGCCGCACTTGCCACAGAACCTCGCCATAACCCCGAGATTTTCGGGGTTGCAGGGGCGAATCCTCTGCCTCACGTCTTGGCGCGCAACCGTTGCCGCAGCACGTGCCAGCGGCGGAAGTGGAGCCACGTGGGAATCGAGAGCGCCACGCAGGCGCCCAGTGACGCCAGCATCACGGCCACCGTGAGAGGATTGCGCGGACCCATCAGCGCGGCGCAGGCAATGCTGCACACAATGGCGGTCACCACCGCGATGCCGAGCATGTCGCGCCAGGACTCGGTGGCCATGCGTTGCTGCTCGAGCCGGCGCCGCGCGACGCGCTCTTTGCCCGACACCCGCAGGGTCATGCGGCGCCCCGCGGGCAGCAGCCCGGGACGCGGCGCGGGCATTTCTTTTCGACGCGGACTGGGACTCATCAGGCGACTCCTCCTTGAATCAGGTTCAGCCCGTGCCCTCAGTGTACAGCGACCGTCTGAAAAAAACTTGAAATTACATCAACGGCGCCGCCCACGGTAGGACCGCCTGATCCCGGGACTATCCTTCTCGGCGCGAACCCCTGGTGCATGCCTACCGTCATCGAACCCCATCTTGCCCAGAAGCTCGACGCCATGCGTGCGGTGCACGCGCTGCCGGGGCCGCTGATCGAGCGTTTCGGTCAGGTTCTCGCGAGCGCTGGCCGCTGGGACGTCTTCCGCATGAACCCGCTGCGCTTTGCCGACGCGCACGGCTTCACGCACCACGAGTGCACCGACTTGATGGTCCTGGCGGCTCGCGTGGGCCTGCTCGACTTCGACTGGAACCTGCTGTGCCCGGCCTGCGGCGGCGTACAGGTGAGCGACGCCAGCATCGACGACCTGGGGGGCGACTCCTATTGTCACCTGTGCGAGGTGGAGGTTCCGATGGTGCTCGACGAGCAGGTGGAAGTGTCGTTCACCATCAATCCTGGCGTGCGCGCGCCGGAAATTGATCCGTTCGCCAACGTCGAAAATTATCTGCGGGCAAACTTCTCCGAGAATTACGAGAAGTCACCGGAGCTGGACGCCTATGTCCGCTCCTGCGTGCTCGACTACTTCGTGGTTGAGCCGATGGGGATGGTCCAGGTCGCCGTTCGCATGGAACCCGGCCGCGGCCTTCATCTGGTCTGCCTGGACCGCCACTCGGCAACCTGGATAAACGCGGTCGGAGAGCCTGACCCGGCCGGCGACATGGTGTCTGTGGAGATCGGCGAAAAAGGGCTTCCCCCGGCCTCGCTGAGCGTGCCGCCGGGCCCGGTCACCCTGCTGCTGCGCAACACCACGGCCACTCGCAGCGGTGTCCTCACCCTCGAGGTTGATCACGCCCGCGTGTACCAGATCATCGACGCCCACCCGACCCGTGAGCACGCCTTCATGACCGGCAAGATGCTGCTCAACCACCAGCTCTTTCGGGAATTGTTCCGCGTGCAGAGCCTGAACCGCGGCCTGCGCCTGAACATGCGCAGCCGG
The DNA here is from genome assembly GCA_016868975.1 of Armatimonadota bacterium. Taxonomy (GTDB): domain Bacteria; phylum Vulcanimicrobiota; class Xenobia; order RGZZ01; family RGZZ01; genus VGFD01. The sequence goes on from VGFD01000176.1 coordinate 4,980, forward strand.
ACCATCCTGTTCACCGACCTGCGCGGGTCGACGGCGCTTTATGACCGCATCGGGGACCTGCGCGCGTACGAGTTGATCCAGGATCATTTTCGCATCTTGTCCGGCGCCGTCCGAACCCACGCCGGCGCCATCGTGAAAACCATGGGCGACGCGGTGATGGCCACGTTCTCCACGCCGCGCGACGGCATTCTCGCCGCCACGGCGATGGCCCGCGGCATGGAGACCCTCATGCACGAGGATGCCGCCGACCTGGGCATCAAGATCGGCCTGCACGAAGGGCCGGCACTGGCCATCAACGCCGAGGACCGCATCGACTACTTCGGCCAGACGGTGAATATCGCGGCACGCGTCCAGGGACTGGCCCAAGCGGGTGAACTGGTGGTAACCGAGTCCACCCATCGGGCGGTCGGCGTGGAAAAGGCGCTGCGCGAGGCCGGCGTGCTCAAGGAGACGGTGGACGCGAACCTGCGCGGCGTGGCCCAGGCCACCCGGGTCCTGCGCTACGGACTGTAATTACTGCGAGATCAACTTGCGGATATTCCCATATTGCCTGATTTTGAACCAGGTCAAATCTCCGCGCCGCCAGTATTCCAAGGCCACTCCGAGCATGCGGATGAGATTGGCCACCCAGGCCGTGTTGTATAGCACGTTGATCCACGGCTTGCGCTTCCAGAAGCCGCGCGTGTCGAGCAGCCAGCGGATCACCTTCTTGGGCACGAAGTCCTTGCTGACCAGCGAGTAGATCGCCAGGTAAAAGCGGTCCTCGTCGCTGCGCGGCCAGTCCATGCTCACTCGGAACTGCTTCCAGGCCTTGGTGGAGCGTCCCTCGACCTCGTCCGGCCGCAACGCGCCCGACGCCAGCAATTGCTTCGTCAACATGGTTCCCGGGAAATAGGTCAGCGAATAAAAATAAATTTTGTAGGGCCGCTCCAGCTCGAGCATGAAGTCGGCCATCTCCAGCTTCATCTCTTCGGTCGCGTGCGGATTGTCGATGATCACGTCGTAGATCATGTCGAGCTTGAGCCGCTTGTTGAACTCGCCGAACTTCAGGATGGACTTGTTGCCCGGCGCCCGGTTGTAGATTTCCTTCGACTCCTTGGCGGAGCCTGACTCGATGCCGGTCTGCACACGGAACAGCCCCGCGTGCTGCAACTGCTCCAGCAGATCCTCGCGCAGCATGGGCGGGATGAGCAGGCACTCGAACGGCACGTCGATATTCCGCTTCCACTCCGCGCAGAACTCGTTGAGCCAATCCTGGCCGAACGCAAACGAAGTGTCGTCGTCCACTTTCACATGGCCCAGCCGCTTGAACTTGCGCTTGACTTCCAGCATCTCGCCGATGATGTGCCCCACCGAGCGGTGCCGGTAATATTTCTTCCCCTTCTCCTCGTAGACGTCGCGCAGGATGCTCACGTAGCAATAGCTGCAATTGTAGGGACAGCCGCGCGAGAAGTAGATGCGGTACTCGGCGGTCCGCAGCCAGGGTTCCTCGATGGTGACCCGGTTGGCCTCGACGTAATATTTCGTCTTCTCGTCAATATCCGGATAGGGCAGCCAGTCGAGATTCTGGAGCAGGGGGCGCAGCGGATTTTTGTAGACCTGCCCGTCCTTTTTCACCCAGATGTTGCGCACGTCGGTATAGTCCTCGCCGCGCGCCATGCGCTCGACCAGCTCGAGCATGGCCTCCTCGCCCTCGCCCACGCACAGCATGTCGCAAGCGTCCTCGATGCACTCCTCGGGCACCGAGGTGGGATGGATGCCGCCCCAGATCACCGGCGTCGACGGAAATTCCGCTTTGAGACGCAAGGTCAGGTCCTGCGCCATCTGGTAGAGCGAGGACATGAAGCCGACCCCGATCAGATCAGCCTTTTTCTCGCGCACGATGTTCATCACGATGCCGAACTCGGTTTCGCTGGGCATCTCCAGCAGGTTGTGCCGCCAGTCGCGCAGGAAGACGCAGTACACGTTGAAGCCGGCCCGCTTCAGCGTGGCGGACACGTAGCGGATGCCGGCGTTCTCCACGCTGTAGATGGTGATCAGGACAATGGTGAACGGCTTGCGCGGGGCCTCGGCGCCGCCCGACCGCTCGCGCGCCACGGCGGTCGTCATGACGCGGCCTCCACGACCGGCTGGGACGCGGCCGACGCGTCGGGCTCCAGCGGCTGCCCGGTCAATTCTTCCGCCGTGGGGATGACCGCCGGCCGGCCGTGCGGCATCTGGCAGGCCACCATCTCCCAGAACGAGCGGGGATGCGTAAAAGTGAGCGCCACCTCGGTCCAGCAGGGCCGCAGGCACGCCTTGCAGGGTCGTGAGGTGGCGGCGCACTCCGCCTGGAACGCCGCGTCGCGGAACCGCGCCGGGAAGTCCTCGGCGTAGGCCAGCACGTCCCGCTGCGAGCCACCGGTCCCCTGGTACTTGTGGCACACCGAGAAGCGGCCCTCCGGGGATATCGAGAAATACAGCGAGCCCGCCAGGCAGGTCCAGTCGGCGCCGCCGCCCTTCAAATACTTCAGCGACTTCTCCAGGAACGGCGTGCTGGAGAAGATCCGCCGCCCCTGCCGCTTCATTTCAATCAAGCGTCCGTACATCTCTTCGAGCTCGGGGAAATCCGGCGGTGCGAAGAACATGTCGTCCGCGCGCTCCTTTTCGATGATTTTCCCGGCATATTCGTGCACTTCCAGCGGAATAAACGAGATCCAGAAGCCCAGCCGCTCGGCCAGGTCGACCATGCGGGGCAACTCCTGGAGATTGGCGCGCGACACCACGCAGTTGATGTTGCCCATCCCGCCGCGCTTCGCGATCACGCGGGAAAAGCGTCCGATGGTCTCCACCGCGGTGTTCCACACGTCGTCCTTTTGACAGATGTCGGCGAAGCGCGCCGAATCCATGGTGTCCAGGGAAATGGAGACGTGCTTCAAGCCCGTCGCGACGATCTCGTCAAGAAACTTCTGGTTGTACGCGGACGTGCTGGTGCGCGTGTACCCGTTGGTCAGCATGCGTACCTCGATGCCCTGGTCGAAGAAGGTGCGGATGATCTGCGGCAGGTCGTCGCGCAGCAGAGGCTCGCCGCCGCCCAGGCTGACCACGCCGGTGCCAAGGTCGCGCAGATTGCGGGCGATCTGCCGGATCTGGTCGGGGCTTACCTCGGAGCGCTTGTCACCCATTTTCCAGATGCCGCACATGCGGCAGGTGAGGTTACATCGATGCGTGACGCCAAAGTGAACGTAATACGGGGTGCGGCGCGTGACCAGGGCGGAAATGAGCGATGCGACGCGCATGGCCTATCCCACCTTGACGGCTTCGGAACCGCTGCCCCGCTCCTCGTCTTTCCAGGGACGGGCGATGTTCCAGCCGGCCTTGAGCTTGCGGGCGAAATCCTGGATGTTGCGCACCTCGAGCAGCTTGCGGAACATCTGCTTGGGGCGGATGTAGAACCGCTTGAAGGCAATTTCCAGCAACTCGCTCAGCTCGGATTCGTTGAGGTGCTCGGTCCACACTTGAGGCTTGAAACCCGGCCGCGGGTTCAAGATGAACGAGCGCCAGTGATCCGGATCCACGATGCCCTTCTTGATGCCCTCGGCAAAAATATCCGTGTCGGGATAGGGCACCATCAGCCCGAACAGCACGTAATCGGGGTCCAGGTCGATGGCAAACTGGATGGTTTCGAGCACGTCCTCGCGGGTGCGCTCGTGCGGGCAGCCGATCATGAAGTAGCAGACGGTGGCGATCTTCGTCTTCTTGAGCATCTCGAAGCCGTGGCGCACCTTTTCCACGGTGAGCTGCTTGCGCAGGCCGCGCATCCCCTCGTCGTTGCCGGCCTCCACGCCCACGTGGATGCGGGTGCAGCCGGCCCGCTCCAACAGGTCCAGCAATTCGGGCCGCAGCAGGTTCACCCGGGCGCGGAAATTCCAGCGCACCTTGAGGCCCCGCCGCAAGATTTCCTCGCAGATGCCCTGCACGCGGTGGCGGTCCACATTGAAGGTGTCGTCGATGAAATAGATTTCCTTGATGCCCAGCGCGGAGCAGGCTTCCATCTCGTCCACCACGTTGGCCGGCGAGCGCCCGCGAAACGTCTTGCGGCCGGGCGTGTTGCAGAAGTTGCAGTTGTACGGGCAGCCGCGCGACGAGATCAGGCTGGTGGCGGTCACCTCGTGGCCCAGCACGTAATAGTAGCTGTGCACGTTGAGTATCTGTCTGCGAGGGTGGGGAATGCTGTCGAGATCTTCAATCGTGGGCTGCGGGCGAGTGCGCGTCGCCTTCCCGTCCTTGCGGTACACCACGCCGTTCACCGCGCCCAGGTCGCCCCCTGTGGCCAGCGTGTTCAGCACGTTGGCGAACACGACCTCACCCTCGTTGGGCACCGCGCCGTCCACTTCAGGGAAGTGCAGCGATTCCAGCGGGAACGAGGTCACGTGGGGGCCGCCCCACCACACCTGGATGTCCTTGCTCACCCGCTTGGCGGTTTGCGACACCAGGAGAATATCGACGAGGTCGTGGGTGTGCCCGGTGACGCCGACCACGTCCGGTTGCTCGGACGCGATGATTTTCTCCAGAGCCTCGTGGTGGATGTGATCCGCCTGGCAATCCACGATCTTCGCCGTGTGCTCGGTGTGGTGGTGCAAGTAGGACTCCAGGTACAGCAATCCCAGCGGCGGCATGGAATTGATCTCGGCGTTGACCGGCGTCGGCACCTCCGAGTAGATGCTGTTCGCGCGCGGCGGATTGATCAGCAGAACTTTCACGCCTGTCCCACCTTCTGCATCGAATTGCACGCCGCCGGCACCGGCAGCGGACTCTCCCGGTCGAGCAGGGGCACGCCGTTGAACTTGCGCGATCCCATCGCGGCGGCCCATTCCAGGAT
>VGFD01000177.1 GCA_016868975.1 Armatimonadota bacterium
GTCTTCAGCCCGTGGGCCGCCTCCAGCAGGGCTTCACGCGCGCAAAAGGTGACCTCCCACCCGCGCTCGACCAGGGCGCGGGCGAGGCGGAGCGTGACGACTTCCGCGCCTCCCACGAACGGGAAAAAATCCAGGAAGACGACGCCCGCCATCAGCCTTCCCAGATGCTGGCGGTTTCTTCTTCCTCGTCCTCGTTCATGGTGAAGGTGTGCATCGCCTCGTAGGGGATCTCCACGTTGCCCAGCGCCTCGCGCAGACGCCGCACGGCGCGCGTGTGCATCTGCGAGATGCGCTGCTTGGAGACGCCCATCATGCGCGCGATGGTCTCGAAGTTCACGCCTTCCAGGTAATGCTTGCGGATGAGCACCTGCTCGCGCTCTTGCAGGCTGTTGATGGCCTCGCGCAGGGTCGAGCGCGCCTCGGAGAACTCCGCCTCGGCACAAGGATCGTGCCCGCGATCCTGCACGGTGTCGATGATCGCCATGTCATCGTCCTCCGACGAGCCCAGCGGCTGATCCAGCGACAACAAATAGACCGTGCCGAGGTCGTTGATGAGCTCGTAGACTTCCTTGGCGCTCATCTTCAGCTCTTCGGCAAGCTCCGCCTCGGTGGCGGTGCGGCCGGTGAGCTGGGTGATCTTGTCCATGGCCTTCTGCAGCGCGCGGGCCTTGCCTCGGGTGCGCTCGGGCACCCAGTCGAGAGTGCGCAGGCCGTTGTAGATGGACCCCCGCACGACCGGAGTCGCGTAGGTTTCAAACTTGACGCCGCGGGCCGGATCAAAAGCGTCGATGGCCCGCATGAGGCCGAAGGTGCCGTCGCTGACGAGATCGTCGACCTCGACGCCCTGGCGCAGCTTGCGGATCACGCCGGAGGCAATGTTCTTGACCAGGGGGAGGTAATGCTCGATCAGCAGGTCACGCGCCTCGTGGTCGTCGTGATCCTTGGTCGCCCTCCACAACTGTGCCAGATCCATTTACCCGGGGTGTTCCTCCAAACCCAGACGCCGCGGCGGCAATGCTGCCCCGCGGCTGTCTTTGTTCAACAGACCGAGTTCCCAATCGATCCTGGGCACGGGTCGGCTTAGCCGACGAAGAAGCTACGACTTGCCTTCGTTCTGCTTCTTCATCTGCTGGTACATCATATCCGCCAGGCCGATGCCGCCGGACTGTGACCAGGCCTTCGCGCGCTCGTCGTCGAGCATGCCCTCGAACATTTCCTGCTCTTTGCCCTCGCCCATCAAGTTGGTCTTGGGGACCGACTTGCGCATCTCGGAGAAGAGCTGCTTTAAGAACACCTGCTCGAACTGCTGGACGGCCTCTTTGAGCTTGGCATCCTCGCGCGCCTTTTTGGAAGGATCGTAGTCCGCCGCACCTTGAGGCGGAATGGGGCTCATGCCCTCGATCATGCTGCACGTTCCTTTCGGACGATCTCTGTTTTCCTGGGTCCGGGAGGCAACTCCTGCCCGGGACGGCTTTGCGGCGCAGTTCCCGGCGCTGGAATTGTTCGGGCCGCGGGCCCCCGGCCCGCGGCGGAGCAGGGTTGTTAGCCCTTCTGCATCTGGTTGGTCATGCGCATCATTTCGTCCGCCGCCTGCACGCCCTTCTGGGACATTTCGAAGGCGCGCTGGGCCTGGACGATGCTGATCATCTCCTCGACCACGTTGATGTTGGACTTCTCAACGTGACCCTGGGCGATGCCGCCGAAACCGAGGTTGGTGTCGTTGGGCTGGCCGGTGACCGACGACCCTGCGATCGGAGTCGCCAGATAGAGGTTGCCGCCGATGGCCTTCAGGCCGGCGGGGTTGAGGAACTTGGTGAGCTGGATGTGGCCCAATTCCACTTCCTTGCCGGCGAGGTCGGTGCCCTTGACAAGGCCGTCGTCCTGCACGGTGATGCCGGTGACGCCGCGGGGGACCTTCAGGCCGTAGCCCACGTGGCCGCTCATGTCCTTCACCTGGATGGGGAAGCCGGCCGCGTTCACGATCTCGTTCTTCTCGCCGTCGAACTTGAACGAGCCGTCACGGGTGAAGGCCACGCCGTCCGGCGTCTTCACCGAGAAGAACCCGTCGCCCTGGATGGCCATGTCGTACGGGTTGTCGGTGCGCGACAGGGAGCCCTGGGTGAACAGCTTCTGGGTGGAGGCGACGCGCACGCCCATGCCGATCTGGGTACCGGAGGTGGATGTCGCGTTGGGGTCCTGCATGTGCGCGTACAGCAGGTCCTGGAAGTCGACGCGCGACTTCTTGAAGCCAGCCGACTGAACGTTCGCCAGGTTGTTGGAGATGTTGTCGATGTTCAGTTGCTGGGCCATCATACCGCTTGCCGCGGTATAGAGCGCTCTCATCATGGGACGTGTTCCTCCTTATAGTACCCTTTGTTGTAACTTTAGCGGACTTTGCCCAGTTCGTTGGCGGCCTTGCGGAGCACCTGATCCTGGGTCTGCAGCATTTTCTGGTTGGCTTCGTAGGCGCGCATGACTTGCATCATGTCGACCATCTCTTGCACCGCGTTGACGTTGCCCTGCTCCAGGTAGCCCTGGCGGATGGTGAAGCCGCGGGTCAGGGTCAGCGCGTTGCCGCTGGTGGCGTTGAAGCTGGTGGAGCCGTCCTTCTGCAGGGTGCGGCGGTCCATGAAGGTGCAGATCTTGATCTTGTCCACTTCCTGGCCGTCCACCTTGACCGCGCCGTCCTGCGTGATCTCCACGTTGACGCCCTTGCCCACGTTGATGGGGCCCTTGTGGCCGAGCAGCGTGGCCCCGTCGGCGGTCTTCAGGAAGCCGTCCTGCATCTTGAAGGAGCCGGCCCGGGTGAACTGGGTGCCGCCCGGGGTCTGCACCGAGAAGAAGCCGACGCCGTTGTCGTCGAGCGCCAGGTCAAACTGGTTGCCGGTCTCCTTGAGCGGGCCCTGGGAGTAGGAGGTCATCGTGTTGTTGACCAGCATCCCGTTGGTGTCGAGGCCGCCGCCGACCTGCATGTAGCCGTTGAAGTCCGACCCGTCTTTGTTCATCGGGTTGAAGCCCATCTGCCGATCGAGGACTTCGGAGAAGGAGGCGATGTTGAGCGCCTCGCGCCGGAATCCGGCGGTGCCCGCGTTGGCCAGGTTGTTCGTGATGATGTCCTGTTTTTGGGACATCTGAATCATTCCCTGGGTCGCGTACTTCATTCCGTCAAGCATTGAGAGCACCTCTCCTTTATTGTTCTTCGGTCGACGCTTCCGCGGGGGGCTGCACCCACCGCTCGCCGGCCCACGCCTCGTCGACCCGAGCCGTGAAGGCCAGAAACTCTTCGATTACCTGGTAGATGGGCGCCGGTATCACCGGCACTGGCGGGGGGATCGCCCCGTCTTCCTCACGTTCCATAAATCTATGCCGAGATGTTCACCCGCTCCATCGACTCGTACGGCACGTCCACCAGCGTCCGCAGGTTGCCCTCGTCGAGCCCTCGGCTGCGGCAGGCAAGACTCTGGACATGGTAGCCGATCCGCTCCAGATTGTCTACCAACACTGGCAGGTAGCGCTCGACGAAAGCGGCCTTCTCGTCGCAATCCACCGCGACGTCGATGGCCATGCGGCCGTCACGCACGGTGACACTGTAGCCGACGTCGCCCAGGAACGTGGTGGGCACCGACAGCTCGAGCTCGGCGTTGGGCGCTTCGACGCGGGGACGGCCGTCCGTGTCGCGATGGTAGATGAGCCTCAGCTCCGCGGTCTTCTCGCGGTCGCGCAGCGGAAGCTGCAAGTAGAAGGCGCCCTGCTCGTCGCTGGCGGCGGTGTTCATCAGCCGCTGCGCCCGCAGGTTGTCGGCCACCTCTTCAAGCTGGGCCCCGGCCAGGGCCAGCTCGGGGAGCGCCGCCTCGCTCTTCAACCGCTGTTGGAGTGATTTCAGCCACTCGAGATAGTCGAAGTCGTCGCCGAGGTGCGGTCCCATGTGCTCGATGCCCGCCTGGAACGCCGCGTTGCGCATGCGCCGCCGGGTCTGCTGGCGATCTTGCTGCTTTGGCTCGATCACCAGTTCCCCGAGCAAGCCCGGCACTTCGCTGAGCAGGTCGGCCAGCTCCCGCGGCAGGCGTCCGTCCGTCGACTCCACCAGCCGGCGAAAGACGTTCTGGGTCGTGAAGAGCTGGGCGCCGAGGAGCGGGTGCTCGGTGATGAAGTTCGCCAGCACCGTGACGTTCTGCGGCGTGACCGGCAGGTTGCCCGCCTTCAGGAAGGTGGCCGCCTGCGCGTCCTGCGGCGTGGCCGGGCGGGGAAGCTGCTGCAGCGTCTGCTTCAGCTCCTGGAACGACTCCTTGCCGAGGGGGACGTTCTGCTCGACCATCGCTTTGGCCAGCGCCACGTTGCCTTCCCCAACCGGCAGCTTCAGGCTCATCAGGCTGCTCTGCACGTCGTGATCGCTCATCGCCGTGAAGAGCTGCGACCCGGTGACCTGCAACGACCACTTGCCGCCCTGCTGCTGTCCCTGGACCTGCACTTCGACGTGCTCGCCCGGCGCCAGCGGCAGAGCGGTGGTGGCCGTCATCTGATTGCGGCCGAACTGGAGAGTGAGCGTGTCGCCCTGCCTCGCCAGCACCTGCCCGCGCAGCTGCATTCCGGGCTGCAAGGGAAGGTTGCGCGCCGACTGCAACAACAGCGTGCCGGGCTGGGCAGGTACCTGGCCCTTCGCCGGCGGCTGCTGCGGAGTCGGCCCCCGGCCCATCGCCCCCGTCGCGGCGCCGGTTTGCGGCGCCGTGTTCGGGATCTGGCTGAGGCCGGGAGTGAAGCCTTGCATCGTTACCCTTTGACTTGGAGTCGCCCAGGTTTCCGCGCGAACGGACATGCCTTGAGCATCTGTCCACAATGATAGGCCGGGGGGATTAACTTCATGTGAACTCCGTGTTAACAAGTTGTTAACGTTGTTGTCCCAATGAATGCGGAAAAGCGCATGATTGCTGCTTTCTGACAATTCGCCCCGGATCTCGGTGTTAACTGGATGTTACCAATTTTCGATCAAGCCGCCGACGCCTTTACAAGGCGCATCTGGCCAGTATAATGGACGTTGCGTAAAGAGGGAGGAAACCCAGGATGAGTGGCACGCAGCCACCCTTGAGCACCCCGCCCGCGCTCGACGAGGAGCGCCCGCGGGTAGGCAAGCGTCCCGGCCCCCCACCTTCTTTCGCAGGGCTGATGATCTACGACGCGGTGCTGCTTCTGGTGGCCATCGCGGTGCTGGTCGGAGCGCTGATGAACCTTGACTCCCTCGAGCCGCTCGTCCATTCCCGGACGGTGTCGCTTTTCGGAGCCACGTTCGGAGTGTCAGGACTGGTCGACCTGGGGCTCTTCGCCCTGGCGGCGGTGATCGTCAACCTGTGGAGCCTCCAGATGCCGGGCTACGGCGCGGTGTCGGTGGTGGACGCGCTTTATCTCGGATTGCTCCCGGTTTTCGGCACCAACACGACATGCCTGATTGTCGTGGTGGCCGGATCCGTGAAGGCCTTCCGCGATCTGGTGGGATGGCGGCGACCGCCCATTTTCGTGGCGTACAGCTTCCTCCACCCGGTGGTCAGCTTTGGGATAGGAGGACTCGTCTACCAGATCGCGGCGGCGCCCGGACCGATCTTCCCGAGTCCGCCGAACCTGCTGGTCACGCTGCAAGACATCGGCGCCCTGGGGCTGGCCGCCCTGGTGGTGTCCGTGCTGCAGGCGTCCTTCAGCGTGACGGCGCGCGTGTTGCACCGGGGACTGCGCTTCTACGTGAAGATGATCCCCTTGTACCGCGTGCGGCTTTACCTGCTGGTGCTGGCTCCGCTGGGATTGCTCATCGCGGCGCTCTACCAGATCGCCCCCCTGGGACTGGTGGTGCTCGCGGCGCCCGGCGCGATGATGTACCGCACGCTGAAGAACTACACGGAGGTGCTCCTCGAGGCGCGCGCCACCATCGAAGAGATGGCCGAGGCGGTCGAGAAGCGAGATCCCTTCACCTTTCAGCACTCGGATCGCGTGGCCTCTTACGCCGAGGCAATCGCCCGGGAGCTGCGCCTGCCCGAGGAGGAAGTCGAGGCCCTGGTCTCGGCGGGCAAGCTGCACGATCTGGGCAAAATCAGTGTGGCCGACTGCATCTTGCAGAAAATGGCCGGACTGAGCGACGACGAGTACGAGGAAGTGAAGCGGCATCCAGCCGTGGGTGGACAGGTGGCCGGCAAGTTCGACTGGTTCAACCGGCAGGGCAACGTGTCGGCGCTGATCCGCCAGCATCATGAATGGTACGACGGAAGGGGATATCCCGACCGTCTCAAAGGAGGGGAGATTCTGCTTGGCGCCCGCATCCTCGCGGTGGCGGAGGCATGGGACACCATGACCACCGACCAGGGCTACCGAGAAGCGCTCCCCTTCGAGCAAGCATTAGAACAGGTTCAGGCAGGAAAAGGCGTCCAGTTCGATCCCGAGATCGTGGACGCGTTCGTCACAGTGTTAAACCGTACTAAGGAGGCAGTCAAGACGTGAGCGACGTGAAACCGGCCCCGACTCCGAAACCCAATCCCGCGCCCTACCAGCCGAAGGGACCGACCAACACCGGCGGCTATGAAGACAAGCCCTTCAAGGACGAGGACGGCCTCTTCCGTACCGACGCTCCTGGCGGCGACTACGAGGGCAAGGGCGCGACCAACGTGGGCGGCTACAAGGCGGCCAAGGACAAGAAGACCGACGACGTTGTGCGCAAGGAAGAGCCCGCGCACAATCACGATCCGCTGTTCACCGACAAGGTCGACATCAAGTTCTCTCCGTCGAAGTAGGCTCGTCGTCGTGCAGTGAAGCCTTCCCGGCGGATTTGCTCGGGAAGGCTTTGCTTTGCCCTCGCGAATCATAAGATTTGTGATGAGAGAAAAGTCCGTCTCACTGGGCCTGATCGTCGTTGCGATCGCGCTCTTGGGGTACAGCGCCACGCGCATCGCTTTGGGCTCGAGCGAGACGTGGATCTTTCTGGCGTCGTTCACCGCGCTCTCGCTCCCGCTGCTTTTCACGCGCGTGCGGCTGGCCTTCGAATTGAAGGCGTACGCGATGGACGACGTGGCGATTTACGCGATGGCGTTCATCACCGGCTCGACGCTTGCGCCGCACTGGTCGACCGGCGCGGTCGCGATGTTTCTTGCCTCGCTGATTTACGAGGCATTCTACCTCGTGCTGGCGATTCGCGCGCGGGGCTGGAAGAACATCAACAAGGCGATGGTGTTCTTTCACTTCACCAATCCGTTCGCGAAAGTCGTGTTCTATTTCGCGGCGGCGGCGCCTTACGTGTGGATCAACCACGGCGCGCCCTTTCTCGGCTCAAGCCAGAACGCCCTGGCGCTCGGCGCGTGTCTCCTCTCTTACATGTTCGTCACCATGACGGTCGACATGGCGGACACCTGGGTGCGCACCCGCTCGGTGGAAAATCTTTTCGACATTTACGGGACGCTCTTGCTGCACATCGCCATGATGGCCCCGCTCTCCATCGTGCTTGCACTGTTGTGGGAATATCAGCGCTTCACGGTGCTGCTGCTGGTTGTGCCGATCGCGATCTTGCACGCGTCCATGCAGGCGGTGCGCAGCACCCTCGAGGAGGCGCAGGCCACCATCACCGCCATGGCGTCCGCCCTTGAAGAGCGTGATCGCTACACGGCGGGCCACTCCGAGCGCGTGGCGCGCTACGCCGGCGCCGTCGCGCATTTCATGGGGATGTCGCGCGACGACGTGCTGAAAGTGGAAAACGCCGGGCGCATCCACGACCTCGGCAAGATCGACATCCCCGACGCGATCCTGCGCAAACCGTGCGGGCTCGACGACGACGAGTACGCGGTGATGAAGACGCACACCGAGCGCACCTTGCTGTATCACCACAAGTACCGTCGACTGGGCGCCCAGATTCCCTTCGGCATCGCGGCCATGCACCACGAGCGCTTCGACGGCAAGGGCTACGTGTACGGCCTGAGCGGCGACGACATTCCGCTGGGCGCGCGAATCATATCGGTTGCCGATACGTGGGACGCCATGACCAGCGACCGTCCCTACCGCAATGGCCTGGGCGACGAGGAAGGCTTGAAGCGTCTCGAGGCCGCCTCCGGCACGCAGTTCGATCCCCTGGTGGTGGAGGCGTTCCTGGCGGCTTACGCGGCGGGGATCATTTCCCGCGTGCTCGAGCAGTGGAAGGCGGAGGAGAGCGATCGGCGCGCGAAGGAAAAAGCGCAAGGCCCGTAGCCGCAACTGGCATGCCGATCGCTTTGGTCTTCATCCGCGGAAAAGAAGCCCGAATAGATCGGCAGCCGGGTCCTATCCCCCCTATGGGGCAAGATCCTCAATTCGCGTTACGCGTCCCTCGCGCACGCTCTTACGTGCACTCTCCACACGTTGAAGAAAACGGGGGTCGTGCTCCAGTCTGTAGTCGAACCAGTCTTCCTCGGAGGCAAAGCCAATGAGGAGCCCGGCCGGTTTGCCATGCCGAGTAATGACGATTTCTTCGTCCTCGGCAAGTCGCAGGTACTTCGACAACTCGTCCTTGATTTCAGAGAGAGCGACTTCTTTCATTGCTTTTCTCCCACTTCCTCGAGCCACTCGTCCGCGTCGGACTTCGCGACGATGGCCAGGATTTCAACCCTGTCCACCGACACGTCATAGAAGACGCGAAAGTCTCCAACTCTGAGCCGGTACTGAGATCGGGACAATCCTCGCAATCGCTTGATTCGGCTCCGACTGGCTGCTGTCGGCTCGTGCCGGAGATGCCTCTCTATCGCATCTCTCACTTCAGTTCGAAGGTGTGCCTTGAGTCTTCGAAGATCACTGGCCGCTTCCTCAGAGAAGAGGATCTCAAAGCGCATTCTGGCTATAGTATAGCCAGAATGGCCGACGGTCGCAAGAGCGCTACTGCCCGGTGCTGCCCAGCCCGCCTCTTGTGGTGCGCTCGACCGGGGCTTCCACCACGTCCACATTCCACACGCGCTCTATCTTCATCTGGGCCAACCGCTGGCCGGGCTCGAAGCGCATCTCCTGATCGGTGTGGTTGAAGACGATCAGCTTCACGTTCTCCCGGTAGAGATGATCGAGCGTCCCCGGGTGGACCACGAAGCCGCGGGTGGCAAGGCCGCTGCGGCCGCGGATCTGCATCTCCCAGCCCGGCTCGAGCTGGACCCCGATACCCAGATCGAGGATGGCGGTGCCGCGGGCGGGCACCACCGCTTCTTCGGGAATGAACAGGTCGTGGCAGGCGTCCGTGGGATTCGCCTTGCGCGGGAGCAGCGCGCCCGGGTGGCGCGCCTCCACCCGCACGACCGTGTCGATGGCTTGCTGAAGGTCCTGTGGCATGCGCGGTACCGCCGTTTCATGGAGGAGATTCACACCGCAAGTGGAACAGCCGTCCGTTTTTGGCGCCGTCCCAGAGCGGGGTGGGGGATAAGCCCTGCAAGGCGCTGTTTCGTATTCGAGGAGCCACTTCCCTATGCCCGGACCGGTAGAGAACCGATCGCTCAACGAGCTATCCAAAGTCAAGCGCGCGCGGCGCGCGGCCCGCAAGCCGACCAAGCGAGAGCATCACCAGGAGCGCGTCCGCACCATGGTCACCTGGGTGCTCGTCTTCGTGTTCAGCGTCACCTCGGTCGGCCTGCTCATCAGCATGCGCCAGGCGACCACCGTGACCGATCGCCAGACCGCCGCCGACCAGGCCGCCCAATCGGCCGACCGCATCGACGCGCTCGAGCGCAAGGCCCGCGAGAACCCCAAAGACGCTTCCTGGCAGTTCCAACTTGCCA
>VGFD01000178.1 GCA_016868975.1 Armatimonadota bacterium
CGTAGCCCCGCTGGTGGCCACGATCACCGCCGGACGTGCTCGACCACGCCCGATCGCCGCGCTGTCCGCGCCCGTAGCCACGTCCACCGGCCTCGCGGGTATCTTGACGATCTCCTCCGCTTGATGAGCGCTCGCGCGAGCGGTCCTGGCGGTGTCCTTCGTGTCGCTGGGACCGGCTGGAGTACGAAGTATCAGTGGGTCGGCTGCCTTCCTTGCCGGTTTCCGGGCGCTCTCGGCGATCGTCGTCGCGATATACCTCGTCCCGCTCGTCGTGATCGTCATCGGCCCGAGGCTGGGGCGCTGGAGCCTGATAACCGGCGCGCGCCTGCTCTTCCTGGGTGAAGCGACGCACCGCGCGCGTCGTGGGCCCTTCCTCAGGTTCGATGCTGTCAATCACGTGGCTCACGTGGGGATCGTCAAGCAGGCCGGGACCTTCGGTGTCGCCCTGCACCGCGGGCGAAGGCGCCGCTGCCTTGCGGCCGCGCCGGCGGGGCGCCGCTTCAGGCTGTTCGGGCGCGGGCGGCTCCTCCGCCGCCGGCTCGGCCGCCTTCTTGCGGCCACGTTTTTTTGGAGCCGGTTCTTGAGCGGGGATTTCAGGAAGCGTTTGCTGCTCGACCTGCGGCTCTTCCGCCTCGCTCTTCTTGCGGGTTTTGCGGGCCGCTTTCTCCGGCGGGGCTACGGCCTCCACTTCGGCCGCCTTCTTACGCCCGCGTTTGGGGGTCTCCGCCTCCGGGGTTTCCTTCACATCTGGCTCCGCGGCCTCTTCGGCGGCGGCTCTGGCGGTGCGCTTTCTGCGCGCGGTTGCAGCGGATTCCTGCATGATTGTCTCCCGGTTCGGTTTGTCGTTTTCCCCTGCGGGGGCGATTGCGCCCAGTACCCCGTTGATAAACCGGGGCGACTCTTCGTCTCCGTACTCACGCGCAAGCTCGACGGCTTCGTTGATGGAGACGGCGGCGGGAATATCTTCCCGATAGAGCATTTCGTACAGCGCGAGGCGCAGAATAGTGCGGTCCACGCGGTTGAGGCGATCGATCTGCCAGCGGGCGCGCGATTCGATGACGCCATCGAGGTCAACCACGTGGTTCCAGGCGCCATGCACCATTTCCTGCACGAAATGGCGGGCCTCGTCTTCTTCTACACCCTCCAGGACGTGGCCTAATGCCGATTCCGGCGTTTGGCCGCCGACCTCCATCTGAAAGAGGGCTTGCATGACGCGCAGTCGCGCGTCTCTCCTCGTTGTCATGCCGGGTTCACTTCCTGATTTCTGCGCGCTTGAGGTGGCGGGCCAGGATCAGTGGATGGCGGCCAGCGCCGGCGTCGCGGACAAGTTCTCGACGAACGTCGTGTGAATTTTGTTCTTGCGGAAGAAGGCGTTATTTATAATAGTGCGCAAAAATGGCGCGGTGGTCAAGACTCCCTCGGCGCGAAACTCCTCCAGCGCCCGGTTCATGCGGGCCAGCGCCTCCTCGCGGTCGGCTCCATGGCAGATGACCTTGCCCAACAGCGAGTCGTAGAAGGGCAGCACCTTGTAGCCTGGCCCGATGTGGGTGTCCATCCGAACGCCGGGACCGCCCGGCAGGTGCAGATGCTCGATCCGCCCGGTGCTGGGAGCGAAGCCGCGCTCGGCGTCCTCGGCGTTGATCCGGCACTCCACCGCGTGTCCTTTGAGGCGGATGTCCTCCTGGCCGATGCCCAGGGGCTCGCCCGCCGCGACGCGGATCTGCGCCTTCACCAGGTCGATTCCGGTGACCATCTCGGTAACCGGATGTTCCACCTGAATTCGGGTGTTCATCTCCAGGAAGTAGAACGAGTTGTCTCGCTGGTCCAGCAGAAACTCGATGGTGCCGGCCGAGGTGTAGCCGGCCGCGCGCGCGCCGCGCAGCGCCGCCTCGGCCATGGCCGCGCGCAGGGGCTCGTCCACGACGCCCGAGGGCGCTTCCTCGATCAGCTTCTGGTTGCGCCGCTGCACGCTGCAGTCGCGCTCCCCCAGGTGAAGCACGTTGCCATGCTCGTCCGCCAGCACCTGGATTTCGATGTGGCGCGCCTCGGGGAGGAATTTCTCGAGATACACGTGATCGTCGCCGAAGGCCGCGTGCGCTTCGGCGCGTGCCGTGCCAAGCGCCTTGAGGAGACTGGCGGCGTCGTGCACGACGCGCATTCCCTTCCCGCCGCCGCCGGCGGTGGCCTTGATCATCACCGGGAAGCCCGCCTGCCGCGCGAAGGCAATCGCGTCCTCGTCGCTCTCGATGTCCCCGGTGCCCGGCATGATGGGCACGCCGGCCTGGCTCATCACGGACCTGGCGCGCGACTTGTTTCCCATCATGTCCATTGCCTGCGGGGTGGGGCCGATGAACTTGAGTTTGTGGCTGGTGCAGATCTCGGCGAAGTTGGAGTTCTCGGCGAGGAAGCCGTAGCCCGGGTGGATGGCTTCCGCGCCGGAAACGAGCGCCGCACTGATGATGTTGGGGATGCTCAAATAAGAGTGGGTGGCCGCGGCCGGGCCGACGCAGAAGGCCTCGTCGGCCATCGCAACGTGCACGCTCTCCCGGTCTGGCTCCGAGAACACGGCAACGGTGCGGATCCCCAGTTCCTTGCAGGCGCGGATGACGCGCAACGCGATCTCGCCCCGGTTGGCAATCAGAACTTTATTGAACATCAAGTGTGCACCTCGAGCACCGCTAACGGCTGGCCGTACTCCACGGCGTGGCCGTCCTCCACCAGGATCTCAGCGAGGCGGCCGCCGCGGGGGGCGTTCACCTCGTTCATAAGCCGCATGCTCTCAATCCAGGCGAGCACCTGGCCTTCATTCACAGGTTCCCCGACGCGCGGCACCCGGGTCGGCCCGGCCGTGCGAAACACGCCGACCAGCCCGGAGTGCACCGCCAGCATCCGCGCCTCGGGCGCTTCGTCGTGGATTGGCGCGCGGCCGGCTTCGAGAGGCGGCGCGGCGGGCCGCGCGCTGGGATTGCGCTGAATGCGGATGGCTACGCCGTCAGACTCCCAGGCCACCTCGCCGAGTTGGCGCTCCTCCGCGAGCGCGATCAAGTCGCGCACGGCGGGATGCACCTTCTCGCGGATCTCACGAGAGAATTCCGCGCTCATTGGTTCCATCAAATTTCTCCTTCGATCACGCGCGGGTGGCCGGCCAGATCGGAATGCCCGTGGACCTTGCGATACCCCAGTCGCTCCAGCAGGTCGCGCACAACGGCGCCCTGGTTGGCGCCAATCTCCATGGCGAGCGCGCCGCTCGGCTCAAGGTGCGCGCCCGCGCCCTCGGCGATGCGGCCGATGACGGCCAGACCCTCTTCCTCGGCGACGAGAGCGAGTCGCGGCTCGTAGTCCCGCACGTTGACCATGAGGGCCTCGTGTTCCTTCTCCGAGACGTAAGGCGGATTGGCCAGGATCAGATCAAAGCGGCCCTTCACCGCTTCCCAGAGGTCGCCGTGCCGCAGGGACACGCGGTCCGCGACGTCGTTGGCAACTGCATTCTGGCGGGCCACTTCGAGCGCCGCGGGAGAGATGTCGGTGGCGGTCACCCGACAATTCCGCAGAGCGCGTGCCACGGCGACGGCCACCGCACCGCTTCCGGTGCAGAGATCCAGCACGGTCGTCGGCTTGCGCTTCAGCGCGACCTCCACCAGCAGCTCGGTCTCCGGGCGGGGGATCAGCACGTCCGGCGTCACCCGCAGCATCACCTCGTGGAATTCCCTGCGGCCGGTGATGTAGGCCACCGGCTCACGTTTCATGCGCCGCGCAACGGCGGCGTGGAACGCCTGCACTTCGGGGTCGCCCACCGGCCTGTCCCCCCAGGTGAACAGCCACCCGCGGTCGCGCCCGAGGACGTGGCCCAGCAGCACCTCAGCGTCCAGGCGGGGCGTGTCGCTCTCCAGCGTGCGCGCGGCCCAGTCGAGCAGGCCGCGGACGGTCATCAGGCCAGGAGGCGTTGTCGTCACGAGGCGCTGGCCAGGCGCTCTTTCTGCTCGTGCTGCACCAGCGCGTTCACGATGTCGTCGATATCCCCCTCCATCGCGCCGGCCAGGTTGTGCGTGGTGAGGCCGATGCGATGGTCGGTGATGCGGCTCTGCGGAAAATTATAGGTGCGGATCTTCTCGCTGCGCTCGCCGGTGCCGACCTGGCTCTTGCGGCTGTCCGCGATGTTCTTCTCCTGGCGCTCGCGCTCGGCTTCGAGCAGCTTGGCGCGCAGCACCCGCATGGCTTTGTCGCGGTTCTGGTGCTGCGAGCGCTCGTCCTGACATGCCACCACGATCCCGGTGGGAAGGTGAGTGATGCGCACCGCGGACTCGGTCTTGTTCACGTGCTGTCCGCCGGCCCCCGAGGCGCGGTACACGTCGATGCGCAGATCCTCGTTGTTGACAACGACGTCGACCTCTTCCGCCTCCGGGAGCACGGCCACGGTTACCGTACTGGTGTGGATGCGCCCGCCGGACTCAGTGGCGGGCACGCGCTGGACGCGGTGGACGCCGCTCTCGTGCTTGAGCCTGGAATAGGCGCCGCGGCCTGCCACGCTGAAGACGACTTCCTTCATGCCGCCCAGCTCGGTGGGATTCGCATCGATTACTTCGGGCTTCCAGGACTGCCGTTCGGCATACTTCGTGTACACGCGGTACAGCTCGCCAGCGAACAGCGCGGCTTCCTCGCCGCCGGTGCCGGCGCGGATCTCGATGATGATGTTTTTCTCGTCATACGGATCCTTGGGAACGAGCATCTGGCGGAGCTGCTCCTCCATCTGTGCCTTGCGCGTCTGCAAGGCGCGCGTCTCGGATTCCATGCGCGCGCGCTCGGCGTGACTTTCCTCCAAGAGGATTAACTCGGCCCAGTCGTTGAGCTCGTTGTCGAGACTCTTATAGGCGCGCCATGCGGTCACCAGCTCCTCCATGTCGCGGCACTCGCGCGTGACCTCGCGGTAGGCGTTCGAGTCGGCGAGCACGGCCGGATCGCACATCTTCTCCTGAAGCTGCTCGTAGCGCGCTTCCAGGGAGGCGAGTTTGTCCAGCATTTGAATCTCCTTCCGGTTGGGGGGTCCAGGGGGCGCCGAAGGCGACTCCCCCTGGGTCCGATCCCTGGGGGGTCCAGGGGGCGCCGAAGGCGACTCCCCCTGGGTCCGATCCCTGGGGGGTCCAGGGGGCGCCGAAGGCGACTCCCCCTGGGTCCGATCCCTGGGGGCGGAGGGCCCTCCCAGTCCCCAGGTGTGAAAATACCCGCATGGAGTCCTCCATGCGGGTACTGCGCGCCTCGGAAGGGGTCGCTACTTCTTTGCCGTGGCCTTCGCCTGGGCGGCTTCCTCACGCTTGGCGTAGCGCTGGTGGAAGCGCTCGACCTGGCCCTCGCGGGCCATGCTGCGCTGCTTGCCCGTGTAGAACGGGTGGCACTGCGAGCAGACTTCCACGGTCAGGCTGGGCCTGGTGGAGCAGGTCGTGAAGGTGCTGCCGCAAGCGCAACGCACTTCCATCTGAAACCAGCGCGGATGAGTCTTGTCCTTCATTGTTGACACCTCGGGAACGCCGCGCTCGGCCAGCAATCAGGGAGCGGAACAGGCGTTGAATCGTCGTCTTCGTCCTGGGGGTCTCAGGCGGCGCCGTGGGCGGCTCCCCCTGAGATCACGTCCCTGGTGGCCGACAGGGGCCCGCAAAGACTGAGGCATTATAGCATGGGCGGTTCCTGTTGTCTACAGATCTCGCACGCCGGCACGCCGGTGTTCCGCACCAGGAAGGTCCGACAGGCGGGGGCCGCTCGTCGTGCCTTAGCTTAGTGGTCCGCGGCGCAAGTCTGATCATGAAATGGAGTCCCGGGCGCGGACCACAAGCCCCAAATCTGTTTGATCGTGCCGCGCGACACGCCCCGGTCAGTCGTTGTCCCGTAAGGCGAAGCTACTTGTGTCGCGCGCCACTCAGCGCGGATCGCGCCGACCCGGGTGCCTTGCATGGACGGGCGGCAATATTTTAGGAAGTGCCGGATCCACGGGAAGACACGCCTCAATGTCTGGGCGCCAACAGGTTCAAAAAAAGTTGGTCAGGTTCCTTAAGTTTTCCAGGCACCGTCCGATGGATCGTTTAGAGAGACAAAAATAGGCTCTCTGAAAAACTAACTTCTCCTTCTCGGATCCCTGATTGGCCGTTAGGGGTCCTTTCATTTCCGTGGGTTTCGCCGGGGCGGCGCGGAGGTGCTGGCCACCTGTCTGGCCGACCGATGGCGCTTGACCACTAAGACCCAAATCGGTTTGATCGTGGCGCGCGACACGCCCGGGTCCGTAAGGCGAAGCCACTCAGCGGCGCGCGGCCAGTTGCTCCACCACCTCGCGGACGCGGGCGCGGGTTTCCTCGGACTGGAAGCCCTTCTGGAAATCCTCGGCGCTGGCGTGCAGGTTGGCGCGGACGCGGGCGAGCAGGTCGGCGTGGATGTCGGCCTTGGTGTGGCGCATGGCGCTCGGCGGCTTGCCGGCGAACTCGCGCGCCACCGTGCGGGCGCTGGCCTGGATGAGATCCGGGTCGGCCAGCTGGTGGATCAGCCCGACCGACAGCGCCTCCTCCGGGTTGAGCAGCCGGCCCAGCAGCACGACCTCCGCGATCGCGCTCCTGGGGAGCACGTGCAGGGCCAGGTCGAGCACCGGCTGGGGGAAGCGGATTCCCAGGTCGACTTCGTTCAGGCCGATGCGGAAGTCGTCCTTGACCATCAAGCGATAATCGCACGCCATGGCCAGCACGCATCCTCCCGCGATGGCGTGGCCGTTCACCGCCGCGATCACGGGGAGGGGAGAAGCGACGAAGGCGAACATCGTCTCGCAAAAGTCGATGATGAAGGCCCGCAGCGCCTCGCCTTCGAGGGCAGACACGACCGGCAGGTTCAGGCCGGCGGAGAAGATGGAGCCGCTTCCCGTCACGATGAGCGCGCGTGCGCCGCTGGCCTCGGCCTCGGCAAGGGCGCTTCGCAGGCGCCGGATCATCTCGGGGCTCATCGAGTTTCCCTTGCCCTCGTCCATCACGATGGTGGCGACGTTGTCATCGAGCACGACTTGCATGGCGGCACCTCCAATTGGGGGTCCCCCCGGGTCACTCCCCACGGCCGCTTCGTTGCCCTCAAGGATGCCACCTTCCGGGCGGACATCCCCGTCATTGGGCCATTCGCAGGGCCTTCAACAGGACTTGCGGCTGAAGGAGAGCCCGACCGGGTGCCCGAATCCTGGGGCCGTGGCTCAGAAGATCCTGGTCGTGGACGACCAGTCTGTCATTCGTCAGATCGCGCGAAGCACGCTGCAAAGCCAGGGCTATCACATCCTCGAAGCCGAGTGCGGGGAAGAGGCCCTCGAGATCGCGCGGGACGAGCGTCCCGACCTCATCCTCCTGGACGTCCGCATGCCGGGCATCAGCGGATTCGACGTCTGTCGCACGATAAAACAGGACCCCTCGACTTCGCACATCAAAGTCATCATGCTGACCGGCGAGCTGCTCGAGGAGGACCGTGACGAAGGCTTGCGGGCCGGCGCGGACGAGTATTTCACCAAGCCCTTCAGTCCCATCCAGCTGCTCAACAAGACGCGTGACCTGATGGGCGGCGGCGCGCCCCCGATGGAGGGCCCCGCAAGAGTGGCCACCCCCGCCGCGGTTGCCGTGGATGAGAGGGCCAACGTCATTGTGGAGAGCTTCGGCAGGCGCGTCCACTCGGTGACCGACCTGCAGCTGATGGAGCGCAACCAGCTCACCATCTACGCATCGGAGCTTGGAGAATTGTTTGGCCGCGAGCTGGAGAAGTCCGCCGCGCTTCAGCTCGCGCTCACCCGCCTGGAGGAAGCCCAGAAGCGGCTGGAGCAGGCGCACGAGGAGACCATCTTGCGGCTCTCAATCGCGGCCGAGTACCGCGACGACGACACCGCCGCGCACATCCAACGGATGAGCAGCTACTCCGAGGCGCTGGCCCGCCGCATGGGCCTGGATGCCGACCGAGTGACCACCATCAAGCGCGCCAGCCCCATGCACGACGTGGGCAAGATCGCAATCCGCGACGCCATTCTGCTCAAGCCGGGCAAGTACACGCCGGAAGAGTTCGACGAGATGAAGTCGCACACCATCATCGGCTCCCGCATCCTGAGCGGATCGAGTTCCGAGCTGCTCCAGATGGGCGAGTTGATCGCGCTCAATCACCACGAGAAGTGGGACGGCTCCGGCTATCCGAACGGCACCAGCGGGGACGAGATTCCCATTGAGGCCCGCATCGTGGCGCTCGCCGACGTGTTCGACGCGCTGACCACGAAGCGCTGCTACAAGCCGGCCTTCGAGGTGGACGTCGCCCTCGACATCATCCGCAAGGGAACGGGCACCCACTTCGATCCCCAGGTGACGCGCGCGTTCCTGGGGATTCTTGAAGAAGTCCTCCAGATCCGCGAGCGCTTCGGCGATCCGGAATAGGGGACGACTCCTCCGGCTCGATAGGCGCCGAGCAGCAGACGAGGCGCCTTCCGGAGTGTGGAAGCGAAACCAGAGCGCCATTCAGGGAGTCTGATTTTTCAACCACCGGCCCGAACCGGCGTTCGAGTCACGGTGACGACGAATTGAAAGAATCGCCGACAGTCTCTGGTTTTCCGTTCAATCGCCTTGAAGAATTTTCCCCACGCTGTAACCATTTTGTAATGTTTCCTTGACCAAAAGGAAACCGTGCCTCGGTAGAATGGGACGCATAAAGGTATCATCCGATCCATGCGCCGGCTATTGTCCTTTCAGAGCCGACGCGGGATCGAGAGTGATTGGAGAACGATGAGCCAGACGCCACGCCACATTCATATGGTCGCCATCTGCGGAATCGGCATGGGATCACTCGCCGGACTGCTGAAGACCGCAGGCTACCATGTGACCGGCTCGGACGAGAACGTGTATCCCCCGATGTCACATCAACTGGCGGACATGGGAATCCCGGTCGCCAACGGATACGGCCCCCACAATCTCGAGCCGAAGCCCGATCTGGTCATCATCGGCAACGCGGTGAAGCCCGGCAATTCCGAGGTCGAAGCGGTCATGGCCAGCGGCCTGACCTACATGTCGTTCCCGGAGGCGCTGGCCGAGTACTTCATTGAGGACCGCACCTCCCTGGTCATCACCGGGACGCACGGCAAGACGACTTCCACCTCGATGCTGGCCTGGCTGCTGGAGAGCGCCGACCGCTCGCCGAGCATGATGGTGGGTGGCGTGACCAAGAACTTCGCGAAGAGCTTCCAGGTGGGCAGCGGCCCGCACTTCGTCGTTGAGGGGGACGAGTACCGCACGGCCTTCTTCCACAAAGTGCCCAAGTTCCATTACTACCGCGCGAAAATGGCCGTCATCAACAGCATGGAGTTTGATCACGGCGACATTTTCGACAATCTCGAGCACATCCAGGACACCTTCCGCCAGCATCTCATTGCGCGGATGCCGCAAGACGGGTTCCTCTCGGTGTGCAGCGATTACCCCGCGGCGGTGGAGCTGCTGCCCGACATCAAGTGCGCGTACGAGACGTACGGCTTCTCGGGCACGCCCAACTGGACCGCCACCAGCATCCGCATCACCGAGGAAGGCACGACCTTCACCGTGACGCACGACGGAAAACAGTTCGGCCGCTTTTTCATGCCGATCGCCGGCCGCCACAACGTGCAGAACGCGCTGGGCGTCATCTCGCTCTGCCACCGCGTGGGCTTGACTCCCGCGGAGATCAAGGAGGGCCTCGCGACGTACCTTGGCGTGAAGCGCCGCCAGGAGATCCGCGG
>VGFD01000179.1 GCA_016868975.1 Armatimonadota bacterium
CCATCGTGTCGGATCCGAGCGGTGGTGGAACGTCCCTCTGGTTCACCTTGCAAGCGATCGATTCAATAGGCCGAATCAGTGTGGGTGCGTCGCCAGGCGTTGCAACCATCGATACCTTCTCGCTGCAAACAAAGGCGTCGCGGCCGTATGCTATCGCCCCGGGTAACGCTATAGGCGGGAAACCGGTGGTGCTGTACACCGCGACGGAGCAGGATCGATGGGGAACCGTGGTCCTCGGCCCGTAGGACGGTTGTACCGCTCCAAATAAAGCAGCGCCGCCGGCTGACAAGCCGGCGGCGCTTTGTTATGATATCTCGACTCTCTAACGCTTCCTTCGCAACCGCTCGATGGACTCAGGGGTAAGGAAGAGGACATAGGTTGCAAGAAGTGCCCAATTCAGCAAACCGAGATTGAGCACGATCTCGATAAAGAGGTGGAAGCAAAGGCCCAACACCATCACGTAACGTCGAATCGGGGTTATCCAGAGTCCAATGCCGATTATGAGCTCGACAAGGATGGTGCTCCAGGTGAGCAGCTTGATTGTCCACATGTGCTCAAAGAGATAGGGCACCCAGAAGCGCTGAAAATCATACAGACGCGAGATATAGTAAAGGGCTTCTCCACTGCGCCAGGTCTCGCCAGCGAGCTGCCAACCGGCCGAGGCCAGGTAAACCACTGAAAGCTGAATTTGCATCAGGCGAATCGGCCAGGCCGGGACTTCCGGCGGCGCTCCACTGCGCTGGCGAGCGTCCAGCGAGAGCTCCGCCCCGGACGTCGCAAACATCATGTAGAAGGACATGATGCGCAAGAATGAGTCCCCCGTGCCGAGCAGCATTACGTTGCGCGTCTGCAACGTGGACAGCCCGAGAAAGACCGCGACGCTGGCGGCCCGGGTGTGCAATCCGAGGATGAAAAGCACGGTTGCCACCAGATAGGCGACGTAGAACAATACCAGCCATGAAGTCGTGTCCGGCAGCAGGCGCAAAAGATCGACGTGCGGTGCGCGAAGCAGGAGATAGCTTACTCTGGGCTCCATAACGCCTTTCGGCCCTAGCAGCATGATCAGGTTGGGCGCCAGCATCAACGCATCGATCAGGAGCAAAATTCCAAGCAGGATCCGGAAACAGGCTACGGGTTGGGGCGCGACAGCCGAGAACCATATAGAGTTCCAGGTCTCGTTCATTCGTCTCAGCATGCGCGTTACAGCCTCAATCCGTAAAACTCTGCTTCGTCGGTGAATGCCTGGAGTGGAATTCGAGGCTGAAAATCGGTGGGCCCTGGCGGAGGTATCGACATCGAGCGGCGCACGATGGAAACCCGGTAGACCGGCTTGGACTTGTCCGCGTGCCACGTTACCAGCCACAGGCCGGTGTCAGTCCATAGTTGCGAGTCGCTCGTGACGTTGAGCTGCCAATCGCGGGTGCGTGTCTCGACGAGCGCTTCGAACACGTTCATGCCACGAACCTGAGGAAAGTCCCATGCGCTGCGGCTGCCGTCCTTATACTGGAATTGACCGCGCAGTGCCGTACTGGTGGTCGGCGGGTTGGGCGCGAATGGCGGCCAGCGCTGCCACAGACCGGTGAAAAAGACGTAGTAGCCGGTCAGTCGCCGCACCGGATAGGGCACGGCGCCTTGCACCAGCCAGAGGACAGTAGTCACCAGGTTGATGGTGATGAAGAGGCTGATGATCCGCTTGCGATTCCGCTCCCAGAACCTCTCCGCGATCGTATGTTGTTGCGCGCTGGGCATTGAATATTTTGCACTCCAAGATTGGGACGAACTATTCGAGAAGGCAGACGTCTGTTTCCTGGTCTTCGTACCCGTTGTGAAACGAAGGATGCTCGGTGGCAGGGAGGGAAGGCACACGGCGTGCCGCGCGCCATCATCGTGATTCCCTGCTACAATGAGGCTAACCGGTTGGACTGCAATTCCCTCAAGCACTTCACGGCAGCGGCTGACGACCTCCGCCTGCTCTTTGTCGACGACGGCAGCACCGACGACACCTGGACCATCTTGGAGGACTTGCCCGGACTCCGCCTGCGCCTCCCCCGCAACAGCGGCAAGGGCGAAGCCGTCCGCCAGGGCATCCTCGAAGCCACCCGTCACGAGCCGCGTTACGTGGGCTTCTGGGACGCCGACCTGTCCACCCCCTTAGACACCATCCCCGAGCTGGTCGACTTCCTGGAAAGCCGTCCCGACCTGCAGATGGTCTTCGGCGCGCGGGTCAAGCTGGTGGGGCGGACCATCGAGCGCAGCGAGGTGCGGCATTACCTGGGGCGCGTGATGGCCACCTTCGTCTCGATGCTGCTCGGCCTGAAGGTGTACGACACGCAGTGCGGGGCCAAGCTGTTTCGGGTGACTCCCGAAACCATGGACCTCTTCGCCCGCCCGTTCATCACCCGCTGGCTGTTCGACGTCGAGATCCTGGCGCGCTGGATTGAGTCCAGCCGCCGTGGGGAGCGCCCGCCCATCGAGCAGGTGCTTTACGAATACCCGCTGATGCACTGGGTCCACGTTGGGGGCTCAAAACTGAAGCCGCGCGACTACGTCATCGCGCTCACCGACCTGCTCCGCATCGGGCGCGAATACCTCTGGTGACTTTCTGGCTTATCCTCCTGGCCGCCCTGGCCGGGGGGCTCGTCCTCACCCTGCTCTACGACGACGGCCCGCCAGCGCGCGTGGCGCGGCTGTGCGCGGCGATGCTGCTGGGACTCCTGGTCTTTGGCTTCGCGGCCTTCCTGGGCGCCATGGCTGCCGGCACCCTCAACGGCTTTGCCGTTGGCCTGGGGATGGTCGCGACAGCCGCCCCCTGCGCCCTGCTGACCCGCGCGCCCCTGCGCCGTCAGCTCTTGCAGGCCTTCCGCTTCCCTAAACCCACGGCACACGACGCCATCAACGCTATCGCCCTGGTCGCCCTCCTCGGTCTGGTCATGGCCGGCGCCGCCTACTTCACGCCGCAGCCCGCCGTCGATCCGCAGTTTCCCGCGGTCGCCACGGCTGTCACCAATAATCTCGGCGACCTCCCGCTCCACCTCGCCATCATCACCGGCTTCACCTCTGGCCAGAACTACCCCCCGATGGACCCCGAGTTGTCCGGCTCCCGCCTGGCCTACCCGTTCATGGTGGATTTTCTCGCCGCCGTCTTTTCGTGGTGTGGCCTGTCGCTTCCCCAGGCACTCTTTGTCGAGAACCTCATCCTGGGCATCGTCCTCGTGGGATTGCTGCACGGCTTCACCCTGCGCCTCACCGAGAGCGCGCCGGCCGCCCGCCTCGCGCCCTGGCTCTTGCTGCTGAGCGGCGGCCTCGGCTGGACGCTGCTCTTCCAGGACCTCCAGACCGCGAGCCTGATGGCCCTGCCCCGCGACTTCACCATCGGCCCCGACACCGGGTACCGCTGGGGCAACAGCCTTACGACGTTGCTCATCCCCCAGCGCAGCCTGCTGCTTGGCGTCCCCATCCTCCTGATCGTCATGGACGCGTGGTGGACCGCCGTGCGTCGCGAAGACGGCGATCGCTGGTTCCTGGCGGCCGGCCTCCTGGCTGGCACGCTGCCCCTGTGCCACTCCTTCTTCTTCCTGGTGGTCGGACTGATGGCCGCCTGCGAGGCCGCGCTCTTCCCCGGCCGGGGATGGCTTCGCTTTGCCGGCGCCGCCCTGGCGCTGGCCGTTCCCCAGATGTTGTGGATGGCCCAGGGCACCAGCATGCGTCCCGGCGGATTCCTCGCCTTCAGCCCCGGCTGGGATCACGGCGACACCAACGCGATCTGGTTCTGGCTGAAGAACAGCGGCCTCTTTCTCCCCTTGCTCGGCGTGGCCATCTACCGAGGGGAGGGCCGCGCGGTGCGGTTCTACGCCCCGTTTCTCCTGTGCTTTCTCATTTCGAACCTGTTCCGGCTGGCCCCCTGGATCTGGGATAACATCAAGGTCCTGTACGTCTGGTACGTCGCCTCGGTGCCGCTGGTGGCGCTGGTGGTGGCCCGCATGCCGCGCGTGCTGGCCGCCGCCTGCGTGGCCCTTTTGGTTCTGGCGGGCGCGCTCGACAACTGGAGGGTTGTCTCCCGGGCGCGCGAACTGATCGTGCTCGATGCGGCCGGCGTCGGCTTCGCGGTGGGGCTGCAGGTGCACACCCCGCCGACCGCCCTCACCGTCCACGCGCCGGTCTACGACTCGCCGGTGTACCTGTCGGGCCGCCGCTCCATGCTCGGCTACGACGGGCACATCTGGAGCCGGGGACTGAACGGCGGCACGCGGGTTGACGACATCCGCCGCATCTACTCGGGTGACGCGGCGGCCGCGGAGCTGGCTCGCCGGTACGGGATCCAGTACCTGATCTGGGGACCCGCCGAGCGCCGCGAATATCCCGGCCAGCCGTGGTTTGTCCGCGCGCTGCGTCCGAAGTTTGGCCACAGGGGGTACGTCCTCTACGAAATCCCGCCGACCCGATAAGAAGCTTCCGAAGCCGCAGCCGGAGTTGTCACGCGCCGCCTGGATTGTCGGCTGCGTCGTCGTGCTGCTGGTCGCCGCCGTTCTGCGCTTCGTGGCGCTCGACCTGAAGCCGCCCCATCACGACGAGGGCGTGAACGGCTTTTTCATGGCGAAGCTGTTCAACAGCGGCGAGTACCGCTACGACCCGCAGAATTACCACGGCCCGACGCTGTATTACCTGTCGCTGCCGTTTGCGAAGGTTTTCGGCCTGGACGACGCGCCGCTCCGCATGGAGCCCGCCCTCTTCGGCGTGCTCACCGTGGGATTGCTGCTGGCGCTCTGGCCCGTGCTGGGACGGGCCGGCGCCCTGGCCGCCGCCGCCCTCATGGCCGTGTCGGCTGGCGGCGTGTTCGTCTCGCGCTATTTCATCCACGAATCCATGGTGTTGTTTTTCACGCTGGGGATCGTCGCGGCGCTGGTCTGGCTTCCACGCCTGGGCCTGTGGGTTTCCGGCCTGCTGGCCAGCGCATCCGCGGCCATGCTGTTCTGCACCAAGGAAACCGCCAATTTTACCGCAGCCGTATTGTTGATAGCGGAATATCTCTCGCACTTTTACCGCGAAAAGATGGGCAGGCCGGAGAGCCGTCCTGAGCTGCAGCCGTCGCGGGTCAATACCGCGTTTGCGGTGGCCGCGGTGGCGGTGTTCGCGGCGATTTTCGTGGCCTTCTACTCGTCGCTTTTTACCCATTGGGCCGGGGTGAAGGACGGCATCATCGCGCCGAATATGTGGCGCAGCACGGGCACCCACGGCCAGGGACACGCGCAGCCGATGGGAAGCTACCTGCTGTGGCTGCTGCGCGAGGAGCCGGCCATTTTGTTGTGGGGCTTCGCCGGGATATACCTTGCGGCGCGCCGCGCTGAGAGCCGCTTCACCGTGTTCGCCGGCCTGTGGGCCATGGGGATGCTGACGGCGTACTCCGTCATCCCCTACAAGACTCCCTGGCTGACGCTCAACATCGTGTTGCCGTTCTGCGTGTGCGCGGGTTACGCGTTCGAGCAGGTACGCGGGCGCGGTTGGGCGCTCCCGCTGGCCGCGACATCGCTCTTGTTGGGCCTGGGAATCTGCATCAACCTCAATTTTTTCCGCTACGACGACCCCGACGCGCATCCGTACGTGTACGTTCACACGACGCGCGAATACAAGGGCCTCGTCGCGGCCCTCAAGAGGAACGGCGCCGAGACCAGCGTGGACGTCGTCTCGCAGGACTACTGGCCGCTGCCCTGGACCATGCGCGACTACCCGAAGGTCATTTTCCACGGGAAGATGGGCGGCGACGGAAAGGCTGATTTCATCCTCGCGAAGCCCGAGCAGGCGGCGGAGATCCAGAAGCGGTACGGCCCCAAGTACCGCGAGGCGGGCACATGGGAGCTGCGACCGGGCGTTCCGCTCCTGTTATACGAGAGGGTGCATCCCCCCTGATTACACGATAACCGTGGATGCGCGGTCCGGCAAGGTCACGTCAGTGGCACAAAGCCATGCCTCGCCGCGCGCATGACGGACTCCGCCGCCGCTACCCCGTGGTACTGGGCCTCCTCGAAAATCGCGATTCCGGACAGGTCGCAGTGCGCGAAGCGGATGCGGCCCTGCGGGCGTGCCCCCGCGCGGCGCTCCTCGCTCCACACGAAGCCGGGCACCGGCCGCACCATCGCGTGTCCCCACACCATCGTGTCCAGCCGTTGCACGGTTTGCTCGATGCCCGGGTGCGGCACCGCCAGATCCGCCAGCACCGCGTCGCGCCAGTGCGTCCACGGGCGGTCCAGGGCCGCCGCGCGCGCCTCCCGTGGCGGCCCGAGCAGGGGGAGGTAATGGGTGAGCACGGTGGGGCCCGGCACGGTGCGCAGCGACTGGTGGGTGGCCACCACGTAGCCCAGCGTCTCGCTGTCGTAGCGCACGTTGTCCCAGGCGAGCGGAAAGCCGGCGCGCCGGCGCTCCGGCGGCGGACGATCCACCGCGACGTTACTCACCACCCACGGCGCGTAGCTCCAGGCCTTGACCCGCGGCGCGTACCCGGCCACCACGCGCGCCGCGATGAAACGGGGCATCGCCGCAATTGCATGGCGCGCCCGAACCCGCGTCACCTCGCCGCGCTCCACGTCCAGCGCGTCCGCTTCCACGCCGTCGCGGGTCTCGGCCATGCGCAGCACCAGCATGCGCGGCATCAGCCGCCCGGCCACGCGCTCACGCAACTGGCGGGCGATCCAGCCGTTGCCCTCCGGCCAGGTGAGCACCTCGTCGGACTCGTACCCGTGGCCCCTTCCCTGGCCGCGGCTGGCGAAATAATGAATTCCCACCCACGCTGAAGTGTCTTCCGGGCGGCATCCGTAGTCGTCGCGGCAGGCGTAGCCGACGTACCACTGGATGCGTTTTCCGGTCCATTTCTTTTGCGCCATGTAATCGGCCATGGACATTTTGTCGAGCGCGAGGATTTCCGGATCTCGTGAGCACTCCGCGATGGGAATCGTGAACGCGGGCTTCCCGTCGCGGCCGATTTTCTTGCGCCAGCGCTCCATGTCGGCGTTGAACGCGGCGCGCTCGGCCATCTCCTCGCGGGTCGCGCCCAGGTGCGGATAAATCCCCTCCTGCCAGGTGCCGTACATGTGCAGCCGCTCTTGCGGCTCGTGGCACAGGTAGCGCTCTTCGAAGGCGAATGCCCCGTCCGGCCGGGTGCCCACGATGACCTTCAATTCTTCCAGCAGCGCCACGGCCGCACGCGCGCGGGGAGAGGGCAGCGGCAGGTAGTGCGCGCCCCACGGACATTTCGATGCTGGATAGCTTCCCCAGGTGGAGGTGCCCCCGGCTTCGCGCTCCAGCTCGAGCACGAGGAAATCGTTCCAGCCCGCGCGGTCCAGCGCCCAGGCGGCCGACAACCCGGCAATGCCGCCGCCGGCAATCAGCACCTCGGTCTTGATCTCGCGTGTCGGGGCGGGAACGTTGCCGTCGCGCAGCAGGTGTCCGTGCACGACGTCCGCGCCCACGATGTGGCCGGGAATCTCCGCCACCACGCGCTCCTCGAGCAACGGCTTCTCTCGGCGGCTCAGCCCGTGCGAGATGCCCGCCGCCGCCGCGCATGCGCCGCCCAGGACGATGAAGTCCCGGCGGTTCACTGGATCTTGTGCCAGTCCTCGTCGTAATAGTGCACGAGAATCTGGTTGTTGAGCCGGTTGACTTCCACCGGCACCCGCGCCATGTCCGGCGGAAAGTCGAACATGTCTCGCGCGGAAACCGCGTCGATAAAGCGCAGCCCGGCCGGGTACGTTTTTGGGACGGCAAAGCGATCCCGCCCGGCCAGCACGAAGCCCCACTCCCCGAAGGACGGCACGTACAGGTGATACGGGCTGATTCCCAGGCCCACGCTGGAGATGGTCTCGGCCACGCACCAGTAGGAGCGCCGCGCGAACAGCGGAGACGTGCTCTGAACCACGATCCGCCCGTCCTCGTTCAAGTGCTCCGCCAGCCGCTTGTAAAACGCGGTGGTGTACAGTTTCCCCAGCGAGAAGTTGCTCGGGTCCGGAAAATCAATCGCCACGAAGTCAAATTTCTCGTCGTTTTTGTCCACCCACAGAAAGGCGTCGTCGTTGACGATTCGCACCCGAGGATCGCCGAGCGCCCCGCCGTTCAATCCACTGAGGAGGGGATGGTCGCGGAACAGGCGCGTCATCTCCGGATCCAGATCCACCAGCGTCACTTGAGAGACGTTGGGATATTTCAAGATTTCCCGCACGGCCAGTCCGTCGCCGCCGCCCATCACCAGAACCTTTGACGCCCCCGGCAAGGACGCGAGCCCGGGGTGTACCAGCGCTTCGTGGTAGCGGTATTCATCCTGGCTGGAAAACTGCAGATGCCCGTTCAAGAACAGCCGCACGTCGCCGTGGCGGCGGGTCACGATGATGCGCTGGTAGGGCGTGCTGCGCGCCAGGATGACGTCGTCGGTGTACAGGCTCTGCTCGGTGTAGGTTGTGATGCGGTTGGAAAAAATAAACCCGGCCAGCAGCGCCGCCACCGCCACCACGCACTGGGCGCGCAACACGGCGCGGCTCTGTCCCAGCGCCTCGCGAAAGACGTAGGTGCCCCAGAGCGCCACCCCGGCATTGATGATTCCGAAGAGAAACGCCGAGCGGATCAGGCCCAGCTTGGGCACCAGCACGATGGGAAACAGAATCGACGCGGCCAGCGCGCCCAGGTAGTCCAGGCTCAAGATCTGCGAGACGAGGTCGCGGAACTCCAGGCGGTCCTTGAGGATGCGCAGCAGCAGCGGTATTTCCAGACCGACCCCGATGCCGGTCGCCATCACCAGCGAATACAAAATGATCCGGAAGCCGAACCCGTGCCCGAACGCGAGGAACAGGATGGTCGTGGAAAATCCCCCGACCAGCCCCACCATCAGCTCGACCTGCACGAAGCGGGCCACCAGGCCGCGGCCCACGTACTTGCTCAGCCAGGAGCCCACCCCCATGGCGAACATGTAGGTGCCGATGACGGTGGAGAACTGGGTGACCGTGTCGCCCAGGACGTAGGAGGCCAGCGTCCCGGCGAGCAGCTCGTAGACCAGCCCACAGGTGGCGATGAGAAAGACCGAGACGAGAAGCGCCTGGGTCAACTTTAGTTATTTTCCGCCCCACCAGGTGGTGTGGGTGCGATACACCGATCGGTACGAGCCAGGATTGTCGCGCACGTCTTTGGGCACGTTGGGGATCACGTCCTTGTCCAGGAAGCTCCAGCCAAACAGGTGCGCGCCGAACAGCAAGGACAACAGCCCGTAGCCGAAATAATCGTAGAATCGTTCCATGCTAATCCTCCGACGAGTTGCTCACCGGCGGGTGATCGCTCTCCATCCAGCGGCGGTTCTCAAACGAGGCGCTGCGGATGCTCTGAATGATCGGCAGCGGGAGCAAGACACCCACTACCAGCCAGAAATACAACCACTGGGTGACGTCGCGATACACTTTGACCGTGTACGAAAAGACCTCCGGCCCGGGCGCCGGATTTTGCGGGTTGAACGTGTCCGGAGAATTGCCGGTGCCCGACTCCGGATCCACGCGCAGAAAATACGTGCCGGACGACACCTGCCCCACCACGGCCGACGAGTTGCGATCGCCTTCAGTCCACGACTCTCCACCCTCGACGCCGTGATAGTAGGAGACTTCCTGCCCGAAGTCGACGGCGGTGAAGGTATCGGCATTGATGAGCGCCATGTTGAACATGGCCCAGCGATTGTA